>JAHEHB010000382.1 GCA_024644775.1 Deltaproteobacteria bacterium | reverse complement strand
CTGGGTGCAGGTGGTTGAGGCTGTCGAGCATAGTAAGGCGGATCGCATTTATCACAATGCTGCGTTGTTGCTTGCCATTTTGGAGAAATATCCTGCAACCGGGTTTAAAATAAATCTTGAAGGAACCTTCAATGTATTGGAAGCCGCCAGACTATGTGGTGTCAAACAGGTACTGTTTCCCGGTTCACGATCTACGTTTGGACCCGCCAGCCCGGATATCGTGTTCGATGATACGCGACAGCGACCCGTCAATATGTATGCGATTACAAAACTAACCGGCGAACTGCTGGGTGAATACTATGGTCGCCGATACGGATTTGATTTTAGGGCATTGAGATTTCCGGTCGTAATCGGTGTCGGTCGCAAAGTGACCCCTCCCATATCCGATATCAATTCCATAATAGAAGAATCTTATGCCGGCAGACCGTTTACCTCTCGTCTGGACCCGGAAACACCCATCAATCTTATCTATATTAAAGAAGTTGTTCGGGCTTTTGAAATGTATAAAAAGGTTGATGAATCTGAACTCAGTCGGAAAACCTATAATATAAAAGGTATCAACCTGATACCGATTGAGCTGGTTGATTTACTGAAACAGCAACTGCCCCAGGTGGATATCGATTTCAACCCTGACAAAGATGACGATGCCCTGCGCCTTCGAGCCGCCATGACCAAACAGATGGATGAATCGTTGGCGCAAAAGGAATGGGGATGGCAGCCAAAATATTTTCTCAATGAGATGGTTAAAGATTTTATCGATGAACTAAAGTTTGTAGAGAGGATGAAAAACGACTTGAGTGTCTGAATTGGAGGGTCTTCTGACAGTAAACTCAGAGATTGCGTGAATAAGCTTTGATTGTATTTGTTAAGCGGAAACAGGTGTCGGGTGTTCCGCCGCAGGCGGATCAGCACCGCCGCCAGCGGAGCTGGATTCGTCACTACAAGAAACGAGGTTTCTCAGAAGAGGATTTAGGAGTTTAGGGTTCAGGGTTCAAAGGTCCAAGAGTTGGGATTGAGCCACGCAAATTGCAAAATGGCACCGCCGTAACTGTTTGGTCACGCGCAGCGCAGGCGCTTGCGCTGCGTTTTGAATATTGGAATTTGAGATTTACTTGGAATTTGGTGCTTAGGATTTGGGATTTCACCAGGTTTCTCAGACGCGCATGATTTTCGATTCGATGTTTAACGACAAAAAGATCTTAAACCAAAAGAGAGGAGCTAAATTATGAGCCAAGTGCCTGATATGGAGGCCATTTGTAACCGTTATAGCAAACTATATTCCGGTCTCTTGTATGATATCCTTGATGAAATGGGATATCCCGATCAGTGTTTTGCCAGTGACATCCGGCCCATTATGCCGGATATGATCGTGTCGGGACCGGCTTTCACGATTCAGGGTATCAACGACCCCACCGGGGATCCCAATTTGCGGGAAAAGAGAATCCAACTTTTTAAGGAGATGACATTTCCATGCGTTGATGTTCGGGATTGTAGTTTCGATACGCGATGCGCCCATTATGGTGAAATGAACGCCACCTTAAGCCAAAAATATGGCGCCGTGGGAGCCGTGATCGATGGTGGCACGAGAGACTCTCGGCATGTGATCGAAATGGGATTTCCGGTCTTTGCACGCTATCATACACCCGTTGAAGCACTGGGTCGATGGAGTTATTACCGGTGGCAGGTGCCCATAACGGTCAGGGGTGCATTGACTGAATTTGTCGTCGTAAATCCCGGGGACTTTATCTTCGGAGATATCGACGGCGTCTTAGCGATACCCAAGGATATCACCATGGAAGTACTCGAAAAGGCAGAAAAGCTTGCCAGCCGGGAAGACAGCGCCCGGGCGGAATTTAAAGTGGGAGATGCGGAAGAAGTCTACCGAAAATATGGGAGGCTGTAAACGCATCAATCAAATAATTCTTGACAATATGAATACCGACAACTTAGTAGTGATATGGAATTGCAAATACCTAAAATCAACAAAATTCTATCCGAAGGTATCATCTCAAGAATTAATTTCGGATACTGTTAACTAGTGTCCGTGCACTAGGCGTCGCGTAAGCCGATACAAAGTAAACGAGAGCAATCATGATAAAAGTAGGCGATCGATTTATAGATCTTTCACCGGAACACCTGCTGCTGTGCGCCCAGATAGGCGTTGAAGGCGGCGGCGTCCGCCTTGAATGTTTTCCGGGATTTAATGAACAGGGAAAAACGGATCCCTCGGAACTGAAAAAGATTATTGCCGGATTCAAAGAGCTTGAAATGGATGTTCCGGTCATCGAAATGTGGCACACGGATGGTGTGTGGGATATCTGCGGGCATTCGTTCAGGCAACCAAGCCTTGATTCGAGTCAAATGCCAAAGAATTACAAAAAATAAAGGATTCGGCGGAAATCCTTACAAATTTTATCTCTACACTCTTGACTACTTTTTCCCAACTAGCCGGGAGAAGAACCATTTTTTAGAGCGGCTACACTTATCCGGCCGAATGTTGAACCATAAAAAAGGAGGTCTCTAATGAAAACAAGAGAGAAGTTATTTGCAGTATTGATCATTGCCTTTGTCGTCTTGTCCATGGCGATGTCATCATGGGCGGCGGACCCGGTACGTAGCGGAGAGTTTAAGGCATCCATGGACTTGGAGCCGGTCAGCGGTGATCCCCTCTTTGGCAATGGAACCTACAGCGACAGACATTTTTTCAACCTGTTCTATGAAAACCTCATCCGGCTGACCGGTGAAGGCAAGTTTATTCCGCTTCTTGCCGAATCGTGGGAATTCGCACCGGATAATCAATCCATCACCTTTAAACTGCGCAAAGGGGTGATTTTCCACGACGGCACTCCTTTTAATGCCGAGGTGGCAAAATGGAATCTCGATCGTGCCAGAGATCCCGGTTTAAATGCTCCCCATATCAAGGACCTGGCAGCCGTCAGCTCGGTGGATATGGTTGATGACGATACCATCCGGGTCAACATGAAAAGACCCTCGGCTTCCATCATGGCCATGTTGGCATTCGAAGCCGGCAGTATGATCTCTCCCACCGCATACAAAAAGATGGGGCGGGATTTTGCCCGAAACCCGGTCGGGACCGGACCGTATAGGTTTGTAAAATGGATCGGCAGCGATAGCGTTACCGGTGAGCGTTTCGAGGGATATTGGCAGGAAGGCCTGGACGGCAAAAAACTGCCGTATATGGATAAAGTAAACATTCGCTTCATTGCCAATACGAGAGTCAAGTTGATGGAAGTAAAGTCCGGTAATATTTTTCTGGCAGATAATATTCAGGTTAAAGACTTCAAAAGCGTTGAAGGCGATCCGAAATTGAAGTTGGTCGACCGGCCCCATGGAATCCATCAATTTATGTGTTTCAATGTCACCAAACCACCGTTTGACAATAAAGATCTCAGGCTGGCGGTGTGTCACGGAATCAATCGGGAAGCCCTCATGAAGGTCATTACGCGAGGATACGGCATCGTTACGCCGACGATTGTCCAGTCCAATGAATTCATTTATACTGAAAACCTACCGGTTCACACCTATGATCCGGCAAAATCAAAAGACCATCTGAAAAAATCCGGATTCACCGGAGAGGTTGTCGTCAGCGTTATCCAGCGGGATCCCGATACCCAGATCGCTCAACTGCTTCAAGCACAGCTCAAAGAGGTCGGTATCAATATGAAAATCGAGGTTCTGGAGCGAAAGGCCTGGGTTGCCAAAGTGATTACCAAAGACAGAAAATTTCACGCCGGGACATTGCGTACGATGGCGCCTCCACCGGATCCGGATTTTAATTTTGGAAGATACTTCGGGCGGGGTGCGAGGTCCAATTGGGATGGGCTCCATGATGACGGATTATTTGATGCGGTTGGAAAAGGCGCCCAGGTGCTGGACAGAAAAAAGCGAAAAGTACATTATGAGAAAGCGCAGGAAATATTGCTACGCGAAGGTTATTACGCCTTTCTGTTCACCCGCCCGGTTAAAGACGTCGCATTAAAGGAAGTACACAACGTAAGGCGAGACTTGAACGGATCCTGGCGTCTGGGAGAGGTGTGGATCGATCGATAGATCATAAAACCGATGAACCGGCCATATATGTTCGATACGAATTCGTGTATGGTCGGCGCTCATTTTTACAGCCACTTTCTTCCGAAACAATTATATTAACCGATGCATATTTACCTGATTCGCAGGCTGTCGCAGCTTATTCCAACCGTTCTTGTTATGAGTGTTGTCGTATTTTCACTCACCCTGCTGCTGCCGGGTGATGCGGCCGAAACCGTTCTGGGAGAAGGCGCAACAGAAGAACAGCGAGAGCGGTGGCGTGAAGAAATGGGGTTAAACAAACCCATTTATGTTCAATATTTCAGATGGTTTTCCAGAGCGATCACGGGAGATCTGGGTCGATCCATTCGAACCCAGGAACCGGTGGTTCACATGCTTGCCGCTCGAATACCGACAACCGTCGAGCTGGCGTTCATTTCAATGCTCCTGGCTATTACTATCGGCATTCCAGCAGGCATCATGGCAGCCAAGTGGCGAAATACGTGGATCGATTTTACCACCAGCTTTGTCTCCATGTTCAGTATGGCCATCCCCTTTTTCTGGTTGGGAGTCCTCCTGATTATGATATTTGCCGTGTATACGCATTGGCTGCCGCCTTCCGGCCATGTGTCGCTTTTTGAAAACCCCATTGAGAACTTGAAACTCATGATACTGCCCTCTTTGACCATTGGGATGTCATTTACCGGACTTATCATGCGACAGACACGAACGGCGATGTTACAGATCCTGATGGAAGACTATGTTCGAACCGCAAGAGCGAAGGGGTTGTCCGAGTTGATGGTCACCTTTAAGCATGCGCTTCGCAATGCGTTGATACCGATTACGACCGTCGCAGGCTTGCAGGTGGGTGCGTTGCTGGGAGGTGCGGTGGTGACCGAGACGATTTTTTCCATTCCAGGGCTGGGTCGAATGATTGTCGAAGGAATTTTTGAACGAGATTTTCCGGTGGTGCAAGGCGCCATTATCGTCATTGTTCTATTTATTCTCACCGTAAACCTGTTCGTAGATTTTACGTATACTTATCTGGATAAACGGGTAAAATTAAAGTAGACACCCCTATGTCAAGTGTTGTTGAAAAATGGAATGAAGATGGTGCGACGAATCATAAGCATTCCCAAAGCCTGTTTGCCCGGGCTGCAATTCGGGTCTGGCGTCACAAGTTGGGGAAATTCGGGGTTTTTATTATTGCCGGGATCATCATTGCAGCTGTTTTCGCTCCGCTTGTGTCTCCC
>JAHEHB010000064.1 GCA_024644775.1 Deltaproteobacteria bacterium | reverse complement strand
GTTTACGGCCCTACCCGGCAGTTCTGTGATACGGTACTGAAACGTTTCGGGATTGAGACTACATACTACGATCCGTATATTGGCGAAAACATATCAAATCTCATTCAGGCGAACACCCGGTTGGTTTTTACAGAATCACCCGGTTCCCTTTCATTCGAGATCCAGGATATACCGGCGATTTCGGCAGCAGCTCACAGACAGGACGTTTTGGTATTGATGGATAACACATGGGGAACGCCTCTTTTTTTAAAACCCTTCGAGCATGGTGTCGATATTTCGATTCAAGCCGGCACGAAATATATTGCGGGCCATTCGGATCTTGTCATCGGTATGATTACCGCTCGGACCGATACGCTGTTCAAGCAGGTTAAAGATACCACGATGGCATTCGGTGACATCGCAGGACCGGATGACTGTTTTTTGGCACTTCGAGGATTGCGTTCCATGGGAGCAAGATTGCGTCATCAACAGGAATCAGGTCTAAAGGTTGCAAAATGGTTTAAAGAGCGTCCGGAAATCAAACGGGTAATGCACCCCGCTCTGCCGGATGATCCGGGCCATGACTTATGGAAGCGGGATTTTACGGGCGCATGCAGTCTGTTTGGTGTGGTGTTTCACACATCGTCGGAAAAAGCCATCACACGCATGGTGGATGAATATCGATTTTTTAAAATCGGAGCCAGTTGGGGAGGATTTGAAAGCCTGGTGATACCTGCAGTCTTGGCGAAGATCCGAACCGCCGTACCCTGGACGGAAACCGGGTATGTGTTACGATATCATATCGGCTTGGAAGATCCGGATGATCTCATTGAAGACCTGGAGCGGGGGTTTGTTCGTCTCAATCAAGCGCTCGATTAAAGTTATTTCGTGCATCTTATGACAGAATTTATTTACAGCCACGAAAACACCAAGACACGAAGAATACTATTTACGTTGTGGCTTGGTGTCTTTGTGGCAAAATATTGTCGGGTCAAGCTGGGTCGGGTCAGAAAATAAGTGTCTAACTTCAATCATCGGTGGGATGTAACGCCCGGAGACGCAAAGGGAATTCAAATCATAGATCCTCAAATACTCAGCGGATATCGGATCGAACACAAGGTTATCCGGAGCGTAAATTGAATCGGGAAGAAAAAAGGATACTCGGTTTAACCGCATCGTCTCACCACCTTGTGCATCTTTACGAGGGAGTGCTTCCACCGTTAATTCCAATTCTCCTTGCTGAATTCAGCACCGATTACTTCCACCTTGGAATGGTGGTCACTATCTTTTCCTATACGTTCGGTCTAGGGGCATTACCGGCAGGTTACCTTTCGGACCGAATGGGTTCTAAAGCGCTTATCGTTATTTATCTTTTTGGCGCAGGCATGTTATCTATTCTGGTTCTACCGATCCATACCCTAACTGCTTACGGAGCAATTATGGGATGCATTGGCCTCTTTTGCAGTCTCTATCATCCTGCGGCAAATACCCTGATCTCTCATGTCTTTCAGAAAAAAGGAAAAGCTTTTGCAATAAATGGGATTGCCGGCAGCTTCGGAATCGCTGTGGTTCCCATAGTTTCCGCATGGATCGGCAGTTTCTTTGGTTGGAGGGTCCCGCATATGATATTCGGTCTAATCGGTATCACCGTCGGCTGTTTAGCGCTCACACTGCCGAAGCGATCCTTCCCAACAGTCAGCGCCGATTATAGAGAGGATAAAAAATTAAACCAATTTAAGGGGTCGTACCTGAACTTAGTTCTATTTTATTTAACGGCGTCTTTTCTCGGCATCACCTACCGGGGGACCATGACGTTTTTACCGGCTTATATGGGGCAAAAAGTTCAACTGAGTTTTATACAGCTGGACGCGGTGGCAATGGGTGGAACGATCGCAACGGTTGCGCTTGTGTTCGGTGGCGTCGGTCAATACATTGCTGGCCATCTTGTTGACCGATATAAAGTGGAAAAACTGTATTTCGGCGTGATGATTATCGGAACCGTCTGGATATTTTTAATGTCCGAAAGCACAAATGTGATGTTAATAATTTCGGCGGTCCTTTACACTCTTTTCTATTTTGCGACTCAGCCATTACAAAATTACATTATCTCTAGCTATCTTCCGAAACATCGGCAAGGACTCGGATTCGGAATCCATTTTTTTCTGGCCTTCAGCGTCGGCTCAACCGCTGCGGCAATCTCCGGTTACTTGGCGGATCGGTTCGGACTTGCATCGGTCTTTCAAGTCATGGCAATATGTTTGCTAATTTCAGCCCTTCTTGCATGTGCCCTTCTGATAAGAACGCGTGCAACTACTTTTGAGTGAACCTGCGGGAGTTTGAAGGAATTTTGAAAAAAAAGTATATTTTATTACTTTCTCTGGTGCTTTTTACCATCTGTGGACATATATCAGATGG
Source organism: Deltaproteobacteria bacterium (assembly GCA_024644775.1). Next base: position 14,632 of record JAHEHB010000064.1, on the reverse strand, counting down.
TGCAAATGCCGGTGAACTTACGATAAACGTAAAGATGACGCTTTCAGTGGTGTCCGATCGAATCGAAGTTCGCATAACCGCTACCAACATTGGAAACGAAGCGACACATCAGATGGAATCCACTCTCTCTATTTTTGATCAGTCATTAAAATCCCCAATTCTGAGACGTCTCGATGTGCAACAAAATCACTCCTTTTTCTTTGAAGTTGTAAGACCGGTTAATAAACGGGGCGTATTTCCTTTTGTGGGAGAAGTTCGGTTCCATGATGCAAAACTCTATCCTTACTCTGCACTCGCTGCCGGTACATTCAAATTAGACAGCAAATTCTTCGCCGGCCTCACCGCGGAAGTTGGAGATCTGACAATTAAAAAAAAAGAAACATTAGCAATTCATGTTATCAATCACTCAAAAGATCCCAAGAACGTCAACGCTCTGTTGTATCTACCGCAAGCTCTGATGACGCCTGAAAAAAACAAACGCTTAAGACTCGGTAGCAATGGAAAATCTGTCCTTGAATTTCCGGTACAAAATCGTTTTGGAAAAGGAGGCGCAACCTATCCGGTTTTTTGCATTTTGGAGTATAACGATCAGGGTCATCATCAAGCGGTAATTTTAAGACCCAAAATTCGTTTAGATGAGCCAAAGAACTGGTTCATTGTTACCCGTTGGTATTGGCTCTCAGGGTTGGTTCCAATCGGCTTTTTTTGGGTCATGATCGCCCTGAAAAGATTTTTTAAATGAGAGAGATTAATCGATTGCAATGGTAAAACGAAAAAAATGGACGGATTCGGTTTCTATCGTTATTCCGGCTTATAACGAGCAGCAGCGAATTGTATCCTCTCTGAAATCCTTATCAAAATTCTGCGAAGACCATTTTGAGGAATATGAGATTCTTTGTGTGGACGACGGTAGTACGGACAGAACCTGGGATCAGATAAGCCGACAAACCGATTCACACCCTGGCATTAAAGCGCTGAGCCTTCCATATAACAAAGGCAAAGGCTATGCAGTTAAACACGGAATGCTGAAAGCTCGGGGGAGATTCCGTTTCTTCACGGATGCAGATCTTCCCTATTGTTTGGATGCCTTTATTTTGGCCATGGAAGCGTTTTATCTGGAAGACAGTGATATCGTTACCGGGGCTCGTGACTTAAACCCCGGCGATGATGGTTTAGATGTCGGTATGTGGCGCAAAGCAGCCGGCCGGGCATTTTCAGCCATTACGCATTATATGGTGAGATTGAATGTCCGGGATTCACAATGTGGATTCAAGGCATTAACCGATGAAGCGGCTATAAAACTCTTTTCCTTACTGAAAACCAACGGATATGCATTCGATGTAGAATTGTTTACACTGGCACGGTTGATGAATATGAAAATTTCCAAAATACCGGTCATTTTAGTTAAACAGGTGGGATCAAAAATCCGATTGCCGATCGACCCGTTATTTATGTTTTTAGATCTAATCAAAATTGCAATTCGGGTAAGGAAAATGGCAAAGCATAAATAGTCTGTGCTCACAGGACGTGGCGTTGTTGCATTCTCATTCCCACCTAACCTCCCCCGCCCACGCCAAAGGCGAATCTTCGACAAAGGGGAGGAGATCAAACTTCCCTCCCCTGTCGAAAATCCCGTCTTTTAAACGGGAGCGGGGGAATTGAGGGAGGAGGACAAGGCGATAAAATAGAAAACGTTCCATATGAAAATTGAAAAAACCATACCCGTTTTCATAGACACCTTCCTTTTAATAAGTCTCGTGGCCTTTTTGGTGATCTACTTCGATATTCGGTATCTTTTTTATGATACCGTGGTAACAGGAGGAGATACGGCAAGTTGGCATGGTATTGCCCACCACCTGGCCCATGTATTGCTACCTGCCGGGCGATTGGCAGGATGGGATATGGGGAATTTCTGTGGTTATCCTAATTTCACTTTCTATTTTCTACCACCGTTCCTGTTGGCGGTATTACCGGCAAATCTGCTTGGATTTTCGATGACCGTTACGCTGAAATGGGCCATCATGAGCGGTATTTTTCTGTTTCCGATTTTTACGTTTTTCGGCCTCCGCTGCATGGGTTACCGGTTTCCCATACCGATTACAGGCGCTGCGGGGGCGGTGTTATTTATATTTAACGAAACCTATACCATGTTTGGCGGAAACGCACTCAGCACTTTTGCCGGCGAGTTTTGCTACATGTTCGCGCTATCTCTCTTCGCATTTTTCATCGGTACGTTTTACAAAGGCACTAGAAAAGAGACCGGCATGATTCTCAATGGCATTCTGTTGGGCCTTATCGGATTATGCCATTTATTTGTCTTTATCCCTGCGTTGCTTCTTCCTGTGTTTGGGTTTTTTATTGGAATAAGGCTTCGTTATCTTCTGGGTGTCTGTCTGATCGCCTTTATCTGCATGGCTTTTTGGATTCTGCCATTGGTTGCGTTTCGACACCCGTACACAACACCGGTTTATATGATCTGGCAGGACTTTGTAAACCTACGGTATACCTTAGCTGGTGTATTAGTAATTGTTCTTTTTATAGCGCCGAGATATGCCGTTCAAACGATAGCTGTAACGGCAGATACAAAGCGTTACCATAAACTCGCATTTCTGACCCTTTCAGTATTGGGCGTTGTCGCGTCGTCATATCTTCTCGGAAAGTATCTAGTTTTAGGGAAGGGGCTTTGGTTCACGGGGCTGCAAGCGCCTGATTACTCCCAAGCCCCCTTCGGTGGGCTTTTTTCGAAACGGATGACATCATGGGTTCTGCCGATTTCCTTGACGGCGGGTGTAGTAACGGCCGGATTGGGTATGAAGATGCATCTGAAAGGCCGTTTTGTGCGGTTTATGCGGATTATTGGGGCACTATCTGTTTTCGGTCTACTGTTTCCGTCCCTGTTGAAATTTCATGGGTTTATTGCCCGGGCGGTGAGTGACGTTTCTCTTCGAGACGTGTTGTTCAATCGATGGTTAATATGGGGAATCGATGGATCCATTTGTATAGGAGTGGCATCTTTTATAGGCATTTCCAAAGCATTTGACGTTCGCCTGCATCGCATTGCTGCAGATATTCCCTCTAAGCGATTCTATCTTTGGGGGTTCCTGGTTATGGGTTGTGTGATCGCTTATTTCTCGGCTCACTTTCTTCAGGTGCCGGATATTCGTTTTCTACCGCCCCTTGGCTTTGCATTACTGATGATATTCTTTGCCGAGACAATGGGACCTTTCGTGGTACAAAAAAAAATGCTGATACAAACCGCCATTGCGGTCACGGTATGCTATGTAACGATTATCATAGTGATCTTTGGCGCCCGCATATCTGAAGGATGGTATCGGTTCAATAATAAAGGCTATGAGATGACCTCCGGTTATCACGAATTTATACAGTTAAATCGATACCTGAGAACCGTATATGAGAAAGAAGGGTTAGATCCCTTAAATGCACCTCGCGTCGCGTATGAAAAATCCGATCAATACGGACGGTATGGCGGAGATCGCGTGTTCGAGTCCCTGCCGTTTTTTTCGGGCCGGCAGACCCTCGAGGGGATTCATTACGCAAGCTCCCTGGCATCGCCATTTATGGCATTTATACAGACTGAATTTTCTAAAGACGTTAAAACCCCAAAACCTCAGATACTGTCAAAAATTAACCCGAAGGCATTGCCGGCCCATTTTAATCTTTATAATATCTCCCAACTAGCCGTGATAACAGACACAATGAAACGTGCCCTATCAGACTCCCCGTGGTTCGAAAAAGAAGCCCAATTCGGGAAAATCTCGCTTTTCCGTTATGTTGGCTGCAGTGGGAGATATGTTGAGGTTCCGAAGGTCCGACCGGTATTGTATGCCGGTAGCCGTTGGGTCGATGATTTTTTTGCCTGGTACAAAGACACCCGGCGAACCGACGTGTTACTGGTGCCGGAACAGTATGTAACAGACAAAACCGATCGGGCCACGTTATCCGAGCGAACAGAAAGCGTGTTTGATTTGGATCCGTTCCGTTCGAGGGAACTCAACCGAGATGGGCTCCAAATCAATACCCATTTAGATCATCTAAAGATAAAATTTAAAACAAACAGGGTGGGGATACCGCATTTGATCAAAGTATCTTATTTTCCCAATTGGTCGGTTGAGGGTGCAAATGGAATTTATCCGGTCAGCCCTCACTTGATGCTGGTGATACCCCGGGAAAACACGGTAATTCTCAAATATGGAAGCTCCTGGTGGGAGATAGCCGGTATCGTCATAACAACTGGCGGAATCGTGATATTACTGCTTGTCGGGGTATTCCGAATCTCCAAAATAAGATCGCCTGACTACCTGACTGAAATTAAACAATTGATAGACCACCTATGGACGGCTATCGAACGGTTTACCCACAGGATCAAGCCGCTGCTCTCGGTTATAGTGATCGTCCTTGCCGTAGGATTGATCGTGACAGGTGCCTGGTTAAGGAATTTACCGGTTCGAACATACATTGCCGGTTATCAGGCGTTTGACCGAGGGCTTGTCTCTCAAAATAAGGGTGATTCGCGGCAAGCCGAACAGGCGTTTAATTCCGCCATTGATATCATGAAACCGCTTTTGACCCCTCGTCGTCAGTATGACCATCGAGACACAATCAACGCGTTGTTGACAACGGCCATGTGTTACGAAAACCTTAAAGCTTATGAATCCGCGGAAACATGGTATCGAACGCTATTAAGGGAGTATCCGTACAGTCGTTATGTTGCCGAAGGATATGTAAGGTTGGCCAGAATCTATCGGAGAAAAATGGATGCGCCATGGCAAAAAGGGCTAAAACAGCTGCAACAAGGGGTTGACACAGAGGGACGGGAGCTGAGGCTGGAAGGACTCGACTGGATGGAAAAAAGCCTAACGCATTATCAACTTGCGCTTCAGGAAGAGCCCTACTCGATCTGGGTCAAATATGCACGTGAAGATCTCAAGGCCATTGAGAAGTTTCTGACAAACGTAAAAACACAAGCACCATCTTTGCCGGACGATTCTGAAACCCGGCGTCGATTGCATCTGTTATCACTGGAACTGGAACAGATACGGGGGGTCAAACCTTGATTATTGATTATACCTACCCCTGATGCCCCTACAGTTCAAAAATCTTCTTCCTCTGAACAAAATCACGAAGCCGGAATCGCAACAGTTAGATTAGATCAATAATCAAGCTTTGACACGCCTTTTATTGGGTGCTTCCTTTTCCTCCCTATTATAAAACGATTTTGGTTTACTTTTATTTTTAATTTTGTAAAACTATCCCTGTTAAAATAAAAAAAATACAAATTTTAGCAGGGTCTTTTATGAAAAAGCCTATTCATTATATTCAACGAACGCTTGAAAAGGATGTTAAACATTTTCTTGATACACCGGAAATTATAGCAATTATAGGCCCCCGCCAGTGCGGAAAAACAACTCTCTTGTATCACATTGCTGAGAACTTGAACTCTAAAAAAGTTCGGTTTGTTGATTTTGAGGATAGGGATGAACTGAGGCTTTTCACGGAGGATATAAAGGCATTTGCCCAACTCAACGTAAATGGAATTGATTATGTGCTTATCGATGAATTTCAATATGCTGCGGAAGGAGCACAGAACCTGAAGTATCTTTATGACCATTTTCCTGCAAAAATTATTATTACCGGATCGTCGGCGACGGAATTGTCAGTAAAGACGATTCGATATCTCGTCGGCCGGATTTTTGTTTTCAATCTCTACCCTTGCACATTCCAGGAAGTGCTGCAGTTCAAAGACTCTGCGCTGGAGAACCTTTTTTCGCAAAATACGGAACTCGGAGCTGAAGTAATCCACAGAATCAATCGGTACTATGTCGATTATCTTGTATACGGTGGATATCCAAGAGTTGTTGTCTCCGATACAAGCAATGAGAAGGAGACGGTTCTAAAGAATATTTTCAATACATATTTATTAAAAGAAATCAAAGAGATACTTAATTATTCAGAAGAATTCAAACTGACAAAGCTCATTCAAGCATTATCCCTGCAAATAGGAAACCTGGTCAATCATAACGAACTTTCCAGCCTAACAGGTTTTCGATACGCGGAATTACTCGACGCTATGAATATCCTTGAAAAAACATTTGTTGTTGCTCGAAGCACGCCTTTTTTTACCAACAAACGGCTAGAACTTGTTAAAGCGCCCAAATTTTTCTTTGTTGATCCAGGATTTCGAAACATGGCAATCAAGAACTTTCTGCCGGTGGCAGCCCGCCCCGATGCTGGCGCATTAAATGAAAATTTCGTGGCAACGGAACTGATCAAACACGGGTATGATCTTCACTTTTGGAGGAGCAAATCAAAAGCTGAGGTGGACTTCATTGTGGAAAACAAGGGAGAGACTATTCCCGTTGAGGTCAAAACGAGTCTCAATCAACAGGAGATTTCGCGATCTTTCCGAAGCTTTATTGACAAATACTCGCCTGGGAGGGGCCTCATCGCATCAAACCAATCATTCGGAACAACAAAGATCAAGAAGACACGCGTTTCATTTGTCCCCCACTGGCAGGTGCGGCTCTAAATATAGACACACCACATGAGCTTCTCCCGTTATTCTTGACTTACAATACGAATATACCTTAGCTTTTTTCCAGTCGACTTGTTGATATTTTTTTAATAAGGAACTTTTGGTGACTTTATCGAGATTCTTCAAACTCTCGCCGATAGCGATCAATTGCATGCAAATAGCATCCAGTTTTTCCACCCCGGCCTCGCTGTTTACAAAATATTCGGCCGATTGGATCGGTTCAAAACGCTTTATTACCGTTTTGGCTGATCGAAAGATCTGAGACAAAATTTCTAAGGCCAGATCTCTATTGTATTCACGCATAAAGCGCCTCTTCTTCAATCCTACGTTTGAGATAATTATTCATTTTTTGGCGATAGCTGACAATATCTACAGGTACCCCGAATTGCTCTTCAAGATCCTGCTTAATGCCTATTAGATTGAATAGATCCTGTTTCTCGAGTACAACAACAACATCAATATCACTTTCAGTATTTACATCGCCACGCACTGAGGATCCAAAGATGCCGATTTTTTGTATACGATACCTTTGCTGATTACCTTCTTTATAACGCTTTAAAGCTTTGATAATATCATCTCTTTTCATCGCTGTCATCTTCCCTGCTATACCCGCAAACGTTTAAACCAATTACTTTGCCGAAGGCCGGGGTTTTTACCTGGCTGTCGTCTCCCAGCCAGGTAAAAGAACACATTCCCTCTGCGTCCTCAGTGGCTCTGCGGTGAACTATTACCAAATTCGTCAAACACCTTTATCAGCTTTTTGATGTTATCCGTAGGTTCTTTTCCCATACGATAAATCTTCACCTTCTTTATCAAATCATTCCTCCACAGATTAACTTTAATAATATCGAACCGCTATCCGGAAATCAACATTGATGGTTTCGCAAAAAGTCGAAAAACACGTTTTTATGTCATTCCGGCGAAAGCCAGAATCCAGTAAATTCAATGACTTCTGGATGTCGGATCAAGTCCGGCATAACGGTTTTAGGACTTTTTACGAGTGTATAAACATTAGACTTCTGAAAAAAAGAAATATCCTGCTTGAGTATCAAGACCAAGTTCAATTTGCGTAATGGAGCCCCTGTGCTCGTGCGATTGCCGGAGCTCAATTTCATTGACGACAAAGAGGGCAAGCCAGTCGCAATCAACCAACACATCGGTTGCCGCCCCATCGCCGCCTTCGGTAATTCCGACGGCGACCTGCAGATGCTGCAGTGGACTGCCGCGGGAAAAGGAAAGCGTTTTTGTCTTTACGTCCATCATACCGACGGGGAACGCGAATGGGCCTATGATCGCGAATCCCACATCGGCAAACTCGACAAGGGATTGGATGAAGCACGGGAGAAAGGGTGGACCATCGTCGATATGAAGCGCGATTGGAAAACCGTATTTCTATTTGAAAGCAAATAAGACAAGATATGAACCGGTTGGCATCATCCAAGATCTGTGCTATATTACAAGTTGATCGAGTATAGTTAGAATAGGATCTGCGAGTATAAAACCTTTGCGATGCCGACAGTTAAAAATATTTCCGGCTCATATCGTTTATTCTTCTATAGTTTTGATTGCAATGAGCCAACGCACGTCCACGTACGACGTGAAAAAATGGTATGCAAGTTCTGGCTTGACCCTATTACTCTATGTGAGAATCATGGCTTTACACCAAAGGAACTAAACCGTGTTCGCAAGATCATTCAGATTAATTTAGACAAGATTATCGAGGCTTGGCATGAACACTGCGGTTAACAACATCGAACCACGCATAAAGCACATTGAAGTTTCCGAAGAAACAATCACGGCATATCTTGTTGATGGTCGAACAATCAGTGTACCGCTTGCTTGGTCATGGCGTTTGTCGGGCGCTGCACCAGAAGAGCGGAATAACTGGGAGATAATTGGTGATGGTCAAGGTGTACATTGGCCAGATATTGATGAAGACATAAGTGCCAAAGGTATGTTGTACGGCCTACCTGCGCGTAATCCCCAGGCTGCTCTTGTTTGAACTTGGTTCATTTCTCTCATATCAAAACAAAGAATAAGATCAACCCGGTATATACTGGAAAATAGATCCGCTCTTGTTTCATGAAATGCTTCCCCTGTATGGCATTTCTTCAGACATCCTTCTTGATCCCTGACCCATCTTGCTTGCTGAGAATCAGCGTAGTTGAAATGACGGTCAAAAAGCCGAAAGAGTTCCACCATATCCAGTGATTAATTAGAAATTGATCCTGTGTATTTTCCCTGCCCCCTATTCTCCTGTCTACCTATTTACTCACAAGGCATATAGGACCAAAGTCCAATATCATTTGCTATTCGAACATATTATTTTCTCTAATAGCAGGGTGAAAAAGCACAAAACAATCTTATCAGGCAAACTGAAAGCTGAATGCAATCGGAGATCTATATAATCGACGATGATGATTCGGTTCGTCGAGGCATGAAACGATTGATCCGTTCTGCAGGTATGCAAGCCCGGACCTTCGCATCAGCTGAAGAGTTCCTTGATTTCGAATGCATCCATCAAAATGCCTGCCTGATCGTCGATCTGAAGTTGCAAGGCATGAGTGGTCTGGAGCTCTTCGGTATGGATTTTTGATTGCCGATACGGAGGGGCACGGCGTAGCCGCAGCCCTATACGCGATGAATTTGAGCATTCTTTGGAACCGTCATTTTCACTTCCTGAAAAATCCAACAGATTTTGCCGCTGCGGTTAACGCAGAGCTAATAAAGATATTCGGCAGTATTGTTACCTTTGCAACGGCAATTTGCGGCGTCATCGATGTCCCTAAAGGAACACTGTGTTTCACGGGTGCTGGCGGACCGACACCGTTGATCATCCACGAAAATTGGACCGTTGAACAGCCAAAGTCTTTCGGTACGCCTTTAGGCGTCATGGAAGATATCCTCTACCCAGAGGAAACGGTGAAGTTGGAGCCCGGTGACGCCATCCTTTTGTTCACCGACGATGCAATCGAGATTAAAAATGCCGGCAATGAATGGCTCGGCGTCGAAGGATTTACAAAAATCCTAAAAAAACTTGACTATCCCAAAACCCCAATTAACATGGAAACTTTGGAAGAGGAATTATTGAAGTTTTCAAACGATATTCGACTTCAGGATGATATAACGATTATCGAAGCACGCTTTTCGGGCGATCCCGTCAATGACAAGGGACGAACAAAGGGGTGATATGAATGAGATGGAATTTCGAGGTGATTATCGCTGTTGCTGTATGCGTTTTTTTCTTTTTACCGTTTGCTTTTAGTGAAACTTTGCCATCAAAATCCGGGAATTATAACCCGGGTACGTTGAAACCGGTAGACAGTGAATTGAAGGTAAAATCTGGAGATCTTGCCCCGGATTTTACGCTCCCATCCATATCAGGAAAAAAGGTGACGCTCAGCCAATTCAGAGGCAAGAATAATAAGGGATTATCCGTGCCATTGTCGTGATGGATATTAACAAAAAGCCGGATATAAACGTTTATTCTACAGAATTGAAAAAACTGAATAAGTAAGGGGTCACCTTTGATTATTAATTATGTGTACTGCTGATCTGCCTACATTTCATAAATCTTCTTCCTCAGCACATAATCGCGAAACCTGAATCGCGACAATTAAATCAATAATCAAGGTTTGACCCCTTCTCACGCAAAACTTGCTCCTGCTGGTTTTTTCTTTTATAAATTCTCCGCAGGTTGGGCATTCATTAATGACAATCCCGTAAATAGTAAACAGTCGTTTCTAAGTCCCCCGGAACCTTTCGATGAACAACCATGTTTTGAATATATTTCTTCATTGAGGGGGAATCTTCCCTTCTTCTATATAATCTCTGATTTCATTAAATGCATTCAATCGTAAATCCTTCCGTTCATTGATCAGTTGATGCTTTGCACCCGGAATCATCCGGACTCGGGTGGAACTGAATTTGGTTTGCAGAAAGGAAATATTGTACCGCCAATCCACGACCGTGTCTTCTGTGCCCTGAATAATGCAGACCGGCTGATCGACTCTCAAATAGCGATGAATACGATCCTCCCAGGTAAACAGGGCTTTCACCCAGCTAAGCGGTATGCTGCGGCTTTGTAACGGATCCTTGGCAATAAACGCCAGATATTTCCGATCGGATGTATTCTCTTTAAATGCTCGCCGGATTTTATCGACAAAAGGGGCGGTCAATCTGTACCCGGCTTTGGATATCCACCAGTGGTTCGAATGCACCAGGGGGGCTAGAAAAATGATTCGATCAAAATAGTGAGTGGTATGCTGATGCAGATATTCATAGGCAATCGCGCATCCGGTGCTGTGGCCGACAAGATACTGCGGCTCGGGAAGCTGAGGGGCAAAACGCCTCATGAAATCATTTAAAACGGCTGCATACTCTGAAAAATCGTTGATTGCCATTCGTTTGCCCGAAGAGAGACCGTGTCCTGGAAGATCATAGGTTGCCACTGTAAATCGCATACCGATCAGAAGCTCCATGATATTTTTTAACAGACCAGTGTGATCCAAATATCCATGAAGCACATAGATGGTTCCTTTGGAGGCTTCGGGCATCAAAACATGGACGGTAACTTTGTAGCCGGCGGATTCAAAATATCCGAAATGGTGAGCAGTATTTTTAAATGCGATACCGTAGTATTGGAAATAGGGTAAAGCATCCGGCAAACATTGAGGCGGTCGCTTAAGATCCAGGGGCGTGATTTCATTTCTAAGTCGATCAAAAACGGTTATTAAGGATTCAGCCGGTAGGGAAGCAGGCAGCATGAGTATGGAAACCATGATGATAGCAATCCAACCGACTAAAAAATGGATTCGATGGTTCTGCCTCCGAATCAATAAATACCTCAGCCTCAATTTTTCTAAGTCATAAAAAAAGGGATATCGTGGTGATGCTGATATACGCTATCAATACAGTCTGTCTCTGATTGTGGCGCTTTTCCATTTCGACTATTATTTCCTCAATTGTATTGTTTCGCTGCGGGAGGAATCTTACAAGCAGGCTTTCTACGCCCACACAAGATAAAAGTGGATATTCCTCTTAATTCTTTGTACGCTCAGAAAACATAAAAAGCATTGTCATCCCCACATGTTTATGATGAAAATGGCCCATCTGTGATCTTGGCTGAATAAAGTTTCGTCTAATAATTTTTTGGGGGCCATTTTATTGTATAATATTACTTTCAGGCCCCCCTCCATTAAGTACTTTCCAGCACTGCTCGAAGCTCGTGTTCCTCATCTTTGGTCAGCGATGTTTGAATGATCTTGCCCTTAAAACCTTTGAGCCCTTCCAGAACTTTATCAGGTGTGGCCTTGCGAACCAGCACGAAAAGGGCTGATGTCGCGGGTTTTAATGTTTCCCCGAGTTCTGTCATGAACTCGTCACTGATACCGATATCTCGCAGTTTACCGCCTAAAGCTCCAGCCCCGGCACCGACCGCGGCACCCAACAATGGATTGAGAAAGATCATGCCGATCAAGGTACCCCAAAAGGCCCCGCCCACCGCACCGGCGGCCGTCAGGTTGGCCGCCTGATGCAGTTTGACCTTTCCTTCGTCGTCGCGCGTGACCACCACCACATCATCCATCTCGATGAGATATTCCTTCTGCATCTTGGCCAGCTCCGCTCGCATTTCAAACGCGGTATTCTCATCATCAAAACCAATTACGACTAAATCACTCATAATAGACTCCTTTCAATTTTTTTTACTTTCGAAGTTACGGTTTTGAATTTCTATTAATGAAATTCAAAAGCTGTCTGCCCATTTGATTGTTCGGGTGTTTGGATACCAACTGCTCGGCAATAGAACGTGCTTCCTGAAACCTTTCTCGTTTGAGATAGAATTCGGCAAGGGCAACGAGATAGTCAACGTTAGCCGGATCTATTTGATAGGCCCTCAGTAAAGCCGCCTCAGCCTCATTATCTTTTTTAAGAAAATCCAATAGAAGACCGAGATTGTAATGAACCCGGCTGCGTTGGGGCATGCCCCTGGCTGCTTGATCCAGATAGACAATCGCTTGATCGTATTTTTTCATCTCCGCCAGGAGAAGGCCCAGCGAATAAGCAATGTCATACATTTCCGGATGGGCCGCGATCACCTCACGAAACAGCCCCTCGGCCTTATCATTTTCTCCCAGATTATTTAATAACATGGCCAGGTTGACTTTGGCCTGAAAGAAAAGGTCGTCGATTTTTATAGCGGCTCGGTAATTGCGAATCGCATCCTCTGTTCGATTCATTGCTGCATAGAGATTCCCCAGATTGTACCGGCCAAAGGCAAAGTCACCGGAATATTCCATGGATTCTATAAATTCGGCTAAAACAGCCTCAAATACCTTTTTCTGGCCGGTATCCAGATTCTTTGAGGGCTCCCCGGCCAGCTTTGCGGCAGCCTCGGTGCGTACAGCTTTGACAGGGTCGTATAGCAGTGGTGCAATGAGTTTCACCTGCCGGTTCATGTCTGGAGCATTCAGGTATTCAACTGCCGTGCGACGGATCAAGGCTTCTTCATCCATTAAAGCAAGTTCATATGCCCGGAGGGTGTCTTCGCCGGGATAGGCATTTAAAAGGGATAAAGCGGTGGCTCGAACAATGACCGGGTACAAAGGATCTATTGACAAGTTTATGAGATCTTTATGCGCTTGAGCCGATCTTTCTCGACCGGCCTTTATAATGGCGCCATAGTGGCGACCGCGTCCCGGTCCGTACCATTTCGTGATGGATTCGTCAGACCATTGTGCCGTTTTATCCATATGGCAACGGTTACAGGCATTGGGAACATCGATCGATATACTGAGATCGGGTCGAGGAATCCGAAAACTATGATCCGCTCTGTAATCGATTCCCATATAGTGGCGCCCCGGCATGTGGCAGTTGACACATTCAGCACCGGATCCCACTTCGAACAGGACCTCCCCGCTTGCTGATTGAATGGGCGCTCCTTCTTTGCCCTTTTCTTTATGGAAATGATGTTCCCTGGTGTTATATTGATCACCGCGGTGGCACTGGAGACAGAGGTCGTTTCCCTTTTTAAGGAGCATTACGCTGTGTACATCATGACAATCGCTGCAACGAACATCCCGGTGGTACATTTTGCTCTGGGTGAAAGAGCCGTATACGTAAACCTCCTCGAGGATTTGGCCATCCGGAAAGTACAACGCCGGCGTGAGGAGACTGGGCAGCAGGCTGTCCAGAAGGTCGGGTTCAACATGGGTATAATCACCCAGGATAGCCCACCGGGAATGGCACGGTGCACAGAGCTCCACCAGCTCCCGCGAATCGATATCGCTCGTTTTCACGGGCAACTGATAGTTTTCCACCAGCGGCCGGGCCATATCCGGCAATTCAGCCCAATTAATATGCCGCGATCCGGCCCCGTGACACGCCTCACAGCCCACATCGATATCGGACCAGGTGGTTTGATAGGTATCGGTATTGAGGTCGTAATTTTTTTTAAGATCGGTGGAGTGGCATTCTGCACACATGCCGTTCCAGTTTTGGCCGGCATTGGTCCAGTAAAGCCAATCATTTGGGTCCACCGGATTGTCGGGGTTTAAGTGGTACCATTTTTTCTCTTTTACGTCCCAAACAATGGGAAGACACTGCAGACGCCCGCCGGGAAACGGCACCAGGTATTGCTGCAGTGGGTACCATCCGAACGTGTGGGTGATCTCATAATCTCCCATGATTCCTTCCGATCCCTGGGTATAAACAAAAAACTTCCCGTCTTTTCGATAGAACCGTGATTCGATTCCATGGATTTCAAACCGGGCATTGTTGAAATCACCCAGAACGGTTTTTTCGCCGACGACGTCCATTGCGAGGTCGTGGTGAGATTGGAGCCATTTGTCGTATTCTTTTTTGTGGCAGTCCAAGCACTTGATACTGCCGACAAACGTGTACTTCAATCCGGGTTGCTTGATCTCCGGGCGAAAGGGGGTTTCCGCTTTTTTAAATAGATAAACCGGGCATGAGAGGATGACGGCAATCGTTGCAATAATCCCGGTTGTTTTCCATTTCTTCATTATCACGTCTTCTTCGCGTATACCACTTGATTTTTTTTAAATCCGCTGCGTTTGA
>JAHEHB010000381.1 GCA_024644775.1 Deltaproteobacteria bacterium | reverse complement strand
CGGCGTGTTCCATCTCGGTAAGACTGCCTCTGGGTACAATGAGAAGCTCAATTTGAAATCCTGATCCAGGGACCTGTCTGATGAGTAGATCAGATCGCGTTCCTTTAAGGTAAGAATAGTGAGTATCTCCCCCGCCTTCAGGTACTTCCAAATTCCAAAGGACCCGGATATGAACCGGAATCCCTTTAACGCGATAGAAGATGTCCCCGTTGCAAAAGTAATTCAGTTCGTTTTTGGTCACATCCTGATTCACAGCATCGGGAAAACGTTCGCATTGCGTGATTTTTTGGAATATTTCGAGTGGAACCCGGGTGGGCCAGCGCCGCGCCTCCAGCAACTCGATATCATCATCGAAATGGATGGGAATTTTCGGAAACAGCATCCAGTGGGTCATATCCACCAGGTGGGTGGTTACGTCGATAATACCGTCTCCTTGGATATGCGTGTCGAAAAACCAAGGGGGCCGAACCAGTGGTTTTTCATTTACGATTTTATAGAGATGATGGACGGTTTCTTTGTAAATTGAGGGAGTTCCATCATCACTGATGTGCACGTCTCCAAATACTTCCTTTCGTGCAATAAATTCTTTTAAAAGGATGGCCGTAATTTCGAAGCGCTCTGTCATAATGTCAAGGGTTAACGGCCTGTCTTTTACCATGGCGGAATGCATAAAAGGCAATGTATTTTCGGTGGTTATCCAGGGTTTGTCCGCCAAAACACAGAATCCGGCACGATTCAGCGTCTCGATGTATTCCATTCGGGTGTCGTTTTTCCCGGCTAGGAGAACAATATCACCTTTCTTTTCATCGATGAGTTTTTGGAGATAGTTCGGTCCCGTATAGATATGAATTCTCCAGTGGGTGGGATTTACGTTTCGTCGGTTAAATGATTCGGCCATTTCCTTGAATCGATCAAGATCCGACCCACTCTCTGAATATACGAATATGTCTTTTGATAAACCGGGATGGGATTCGCGTAATACCAGGCCCGCATGAAAATGGCCCGGATTCATTATAAGTAGGGTATGCATTTTTTTCCTTTACAAAATGAAAATTTAGTCCACCGATGATTTGACGATTTTAAATGGTTCTTTTAAGACTATCGATAACCGGTGAAAAATTATCCGACGATACCACCAAAAGATGATCTTCAATTTTTTGTCCGTTCAAATACTCGTTGAGGAAAAATCCGGTTCCATCCATTTTAAAGATTTTACCACCTGCCGCTTCGATAATTACCCGCGCGGCGGCGAGCCCCTGATACGTCTCGTTTGAGATAAGTGCGGCATCCGCACGGCCTGTTGCAACATAACAGATATGCGCGGTAGTGCAACCTAAGTCTCTTATTTTACCTGGAAATTTTGAATGATACTGTTGGTGAAACCTGGAGTATGTTAGGAGAAGGCTTTCATCATCAACCGTTTTTTGTTCTAAAACATGAATTCTGTTTTTACCCCTGTAGGCGGGATGATCGGCGTGTGCATGAAAAAGATCGCCGGTGACCGGCATATGGAAAACACCAAAAATCGGCCAGAAATTGTCTAAAAGCGCCAACGACATTCCCCAAATGGGGATTCCGGTCTGAAAATTATCAACACCGTCTATTGGGTCGTGAATCCACAGATACCGTTTGTCTTCATGAGTGTAACTTTTCGGTTCTTGAGAATGGTTAAACAGTTGATGATCTGGATAGTGTGAAATTAGTTGATCCTGTAAATACCGATTTAGATGAAGCTCTGCCGACGTGACCAAATTTTCATCAAACTTCACACCCGGTTTTCCCTTACCGTAGTAGGACAATGCTTCCCTGCCCAATTGTTCAATAACCGCTGTTGCGAATTCTGTTAGCTCCTCTGTACTCGGTTGTTTATCCGGGGGCATTTTACCTCCTAATGGAATTGTTTTATGTGTATCATTCAGCTGATAAAAGCCTGACCTTGTTTTTAATATAAGAAATGAAAGGAATGGGTCTTTCAATCACTTTCTATGTATCAAAACGGAATCGTAAGGCAAGAAAAATTTTTTTTAAATTGACTTGACATGCTACTTTGTGACATTAAATTATTCAATAGGACGATTGTCCTACCGGGTTAACTCGATAAGTTCTCAACGAGAATCTTAAACCTCCTTCCAAGGGCAGCCATCCTAGGTGGATGCCCATTTTTTTAATGACGTCAATGGTTATCTTTCAAGCCATGCGCCTCCTTGAACTGATGCCACTCCTCATGGGTGATGTCTCCGTCCGCGTTTAAATCGGTTGCCTTGAAAACATTCATTTCCGCTTGGGGAAAATGTTTTTTAAACTCATCCCAGTTTACGAGTTCATCGCCATTGGAATCCATGTCTCCAAAGTGGGCGTTATATTGCTTGGGATCGGGTAGATCTGTTTTATGATGTTTGGGACCGCTTGAAAAACTCACACTCACGGTTAGCAGAAGTACGATAACTGCAAATAGGAACATTTTTTTCATCTCAATCACCTCAATTTCGATGTGTTTGAATTTTATTCCGGTCGAACCGTTCTCAATATAGCCCCTTTTTCCTAAACGTCAACAAGGGAGGTAATACTTTTCCTCTGAGCGTTATGATTCTTCGTGACGCCCCGTACCGTCTATATTGTATAAGAATTCCCGAAACCAGGAAGGGTTGAATAAGATGACGTAGATGAGAAACAGAGCAGTCAATGGTAAAAAGAAAATGGTGAGATCTATCAGAAGAATACCCATTGAAAGCAGAATACGTTTTGACATGCTCATTCGTAGTTCCTCCCAAATAAATCAATATATGGTATTTATCTCGAAATGTCTTCCGTTTCTTTCCTCTTTTTGATATGGAAAGTCATCCTTCACTTTTTTCCAATTATGACGATTCTAATATAAGGATTCTTAAAACGTTTTGATTTTGCCCCGTGTGGGATGTGGCCTACATATTGCAGGTGGAAGGGGATAAACAAAACATCTTCTTTTTTCGATTTTGGGGATCACACACATGGTATCGGATAGAATTTACCGTTTATTGATATTGTTTTTTTGGGTAGCCGCTTTTATTGCCACGCTGAGTAGGCCCGGTGCTTGTGAAATTTATTACTATATCGATCAAAACGGTGTGATGCATTTTACGAATGCCCCGACTTCAGGGTCGATACGATACCAAAACTTTTTCAAAGAAATACCTGTCAGCCACCCGGAATCGCCTGCAACGAATCGATCCCCTTCCGTTAAGCGCTCTTCGTTTGATAGATTCATTACGCTGGCTGCAAAGCAACACGGTATTTCAGAGCCTCTTTTAAAAGCAATCATCAAAGCAGAGTCCAATTTTGATCCCCGGGCGGTTTCCAAGAAAGGGGCGATGGGGCTGATGCAAATCATGCCGGATACCCTCAAGGATCTTAATATCAACGATCCTTTTGATCCGAAACAAAACATCATGGGGGGCGCGCAGTATTTAAAATTTTTAATGAAACGCTTCGAAGGGAATTTGCCGCTGGCCATTGCAGCATATAACGCCGGTCCGGAAAATGTTAAGAAATACAACAACATTCCCCCTTTTAAGGAAACTGAAAATTATGTGAAGCGGGTTTTAGCATATTACGAGGGATACAATTGAATAATTCGTAAAAAGCCGAATTCATCAAGTTTTTAGTGTTTCGTATTTAGTGTTTTGTTTAAAATATATGGCGTTATATCAGTTTGTTAGAATACTAACCAAAGCTATTTGAAATTTTTAATGTTGAATTATGAAGAAATGTATTCTGTCTATTTTATAAAACGATAGCATGCCTTTATTTAAAATTAAGAATTCATAATTGGATTTCCGCAATCAACCGAATTGATATGCTATTTGATTATAGTGAGGGATTAATTCTCAGATCTAATTTGTAAGAATCCAAACACAAAACATTCTCGTAAATTTGGTCATTGATTATTTTTTTGGTATTTTTTTTAGTGCTTGGAATTTCTATGATTTCGAAAAATAATCGAATTTAAGCATATCAAAGTAATTACGTGTATAGTTGACGTGACCCTGGCCGTCCGGTAACCAAGCTTGACACATTCCTAACTTATGGTCATATTGCTTTCATGGTAGACCCATTGAAAGGATAGGAAATGACACATAAGCATCAACCGGCCGGCATTACGCCCCAGCAGCTTGGACTCCAATCAAAATTTAGGTTTGAATGTCACAAAGGGGTTCGCTGTTTTACGGCGTGCTGCAGGGGTATCAATATTATCTTGACACCCTATGATATTATTCGCCTAAAGAATCGATTGGGGTTATCATCTGATGAGTTTTTGGCCATCTACACCACCCCTCAACTCCTGGAAAAAACCGATCTTCCGATGGTAACGCTCACACTTTTGGATGATGAACAAGAATCTTGTCCTTTTGTTCGTGAAGACGGTTGTATTGTTTATGAAGACAGACCCACAACCTGCCGGTATTATCCACTCGGTGTTGCGTCTTTGAGTTACAAAGAGAATGTGGACAGAGATGCGTTTTATTTTTTTGTCAATGAACCGCACTGTTTGGGATTTGATGAGCACAAAGACTGGACCGTTCAGGAGTGGCGAAAAGATCAGGGGATTGAACGCCATGACAAAATTAATGCCGAATGGACGGATTTAATCGTCCGAAAGCGATCGTTTCCTCCGAATATGAAACTCACCGAACAGAGCAAGCAGATGTTTTTCTTGGCGAGCTATAATATCGATAAGTTTCGGCAGTTTGTTTTCCAAAGCTCCTTTATGACTCGGTACGTTATCGACGATGATACCGTTCAAAAGATTAAAAATAATGAGCTTGAGCTGTTAGCTTTTGGGTTGAGGTGGTTACGTTGGCTTCTTTTCAAAGAAGGAGATTTTAAGGTAAAAGATAGACCTTAATATTGTGTGTTGCGAGTTACGATTTGAAAAGCAATGTCATTAACTTAACATCAACTCCTCGTGGGAGTGGCTTCCAGCCACGAAGAGAACTCGGTCTGGAACGGAAATATAACCGTTCCTTAAGTTCTTAAGGTAGTGACATTGAATTAGAAAGGTAAGCAACCCGCAACTGAAAATTATGTTATTCGTATTCCTCGTAAGCGAGTCCTTCCCAATACGCGGGTGTGTTGAGACGCTCGTCGATATTCACACCGAAAAAGTCCGCCACAGGCTTAAATATTTCTGGATAGTTGGAATGCACGGTCCGCGCGGCATTCAACACCGCTTCCAGACCGGTTTTTGACATTTTACCGAGCGGTTGTCTGCAACCGCCGGAAGGCATCCCCAATATTTCCATCAACACCTTTGCTGGCAAAGGGTTTCTGGCACGACATTCCACTTCACCATAA
>JAHEHB010000380.1 GCA_024644775.1 Deltaproteobacteria bacterium | reverse complement strand
GGAAAAAAACCGATTGACTCGACCCCACAAACGGATGGCGAAACTATGAGCAGAAAAAAGGCGATCGTTGTAGAGCATATCGATGACAGCGGTCTTCAAATATTGGGAACCTCTGATCTCATCGAGACCATAAATTTTGATGGACATACGTCCGAGGAAACCGTACGTGACACCCTTAAGGATGCCAGCGCCATTATGGTTCGAGGGGCTGCAGTAACCCGGGAAATGATTCAGAACGCGCCGAAACTGGAAATTATTTCCAAGCATGGTGTTGGCGTCGATAAAATCGATGTGGTCGCTGCAACAGAAATGAAAATTCCGATCACCATTACACCGGGGGCAAATTCAGATTCCGTTGCTGAGCTTGCCTTGACGATGATGATGGCCTTGGCGCGAAACCTGCTGAAGGCTGATCGTGATCTCAAGGCGGGACAATACACAAAAAGAGCGCACTATACAGGGGTCGAATTGGGAGAAAAAACCATAGGTATCATCGGCCTTGGTCGAATCGGGAGTCGGGTAGCCCGCAGGTCGTCTCTCGGTTTTAACATGACAGTGCTCGCATACGATCCTTTCATTACTGTAGAGTATGCACAACAATTCAACACGGAACTCCTAGGCGATCTGAATGCGTTACTGAAAGCGTCTGATTTTGTCACCATTCATGCCCCGCTCACGGAACTCACAGAAAACATGATATCGGAAAAAGAACTTCGCGCAATGAAAGACGATGCGTTCATCATCAATACAGCTCGGGGGGGGATTATCAATGAGACAGATCTTTACAAAGCATTAACCGAAAATTGGATAAAAGGGGCTGGATTGGATGTTTTCTTGAAAGAACCACCCCATCCGAACCATACGCCGTTACTTGGGCTAAATAATGTACTCGTTACGCCACATTTGGGAAGTGGTGCAAAAGAATCGGCAATTCGGATGGCCACTCAAGCGGCAGAGGAAATTGTTCGTGTCCTCGGCGGCGAGCGGCCGTTGAATCCGATTAACCCTGAAATTTACGATTAGGAGGATATAACATGGCAACTGAAGTCGGCTCTGGTGATTATACATATGATGTATCAGTGGATTGGGCTAAACTCCCAGATGGTTGGACATTTCTTGAAGTGGTCGATGTGTCAGTCGATTCAAAGGATCGTGTCTATGTTTTTAATCGCGGTGAGCACCCCCTAATGGTGTTTGATCGGGAAGGAAATTTCCTAACATCGTGGGGAGAAGGACAATTTAAGAGACCCCATGGAATAACCATCGGGCCGGATGATATGCTGTACTGTACCGATGATCATGCCCATGCGACTTACAAATACACACTGGAGGGGAAACTGTTAATGACCCTTGGCACACCCGGCAAGGCCGCACCGTTTCAAGGGGGCGAACCCTTCAATCTGCCCACGAAAGTAGCCCTGGATCCCAAGACCGGTGACCTATATATATCCGATGGTTACGGCAACTCCAGGGTGCATAAGTATACTCCGGACGGTAAATATCTTTTTTCTTGGGGGGCACCCGGCAGTGATCCTGGAGAATTTAACCTCCCCCACAGCGTCTGCACCGATCAAGATGGGTATGTATACGTAGCGGACCGGGAAAATCACCGAATTCAAATTTTCGACGCAAACGGAAAACTTGAAACCATCTGGCATGACCTACATCGCCCCTGTGGTTTCCACATCGACACAAACGGCGAGCCGTTGGTCTATATTGGAGAGCTTCCCCCGCAGTATGGATTCAATGCGAAGTACCCTAATCTGGGACCCCGGATAAGCATCTATAACCTGAAAAGGGAGCGTCTTGCGCGGCTGGGAGACATCCGGTGGGGGGAGAAGCCCCATCAGTTTGTTGCCCCTCACGGCATCGCCATGGATTCAAAGGGTGATCTGTATGTTGGTGAAGTTTCGTATACCTCCATCGGAAAAAATCTGGATCCGCCACGGGAACTCCCGTGTTTCAGGAAATTGATTCGAAAAAAATAGGAATCTGTGGTAAACGTCTTATCTTTTGACAATGAAGCATATAAAACAATGCAACTATAACCGACAAAAAGGATGATGTTTTTAACCCTCTTTTTCACCCCCACCCAGCCTCCCCCGTCCCCATCTTGGGGCTGGATCTTCGACAAAGAGAGGAGCTAAAACTTCCCTCCCCGGGTGGGAGGGATTGAGGGTGGAAGACAAGGCGATAAAATTGACCTTACCTTTGTTTGGATTATAGGACCGTAAAACAACAGAATCGAAGAAAGGTAACTATTTTTATGAAAATCGTTGCACTAGATGGATATACACTAAATCCTGGAGACAACCCATGGGACGAGATTCGTACCTTGGGAGAACTGACGATTTACGACAGAACAAATGGCACTGATATTGTAAGCCGCATCAACGATGCCGATATCATTGTAACCAATAAGGTTCCCATCCGTCGCCAAGACATGGAGTGGCTTCCGGAACTTAAATTTATTGCGGTAACCGCCACGGGATATGACATCGTTGACGTCGAAGCTGCCAGAGAACGAGGGATTCCGGTCTGCAATGTTCCGGTGTATGCAACAGAAACGGTCGCCCAGTACGTTTTCTCCCTGGTTTTGCAATTGGCTCGCCAACCGGCGCTTCATGATGCAGCCGTAAAACAAGGGGAATGGGGCAATCAGCCGGATTGGAGTTTTTGGAAAAAACCACTCTTTGAGCTTTCAGGCAGAACCATGGGAATTGTTGGATTTGGTAGAATCGGGCGCCGAATCGGAGAGCTTGCACATGCGTTTCAAATGGATGTGATTGCCTATGATCCTTATAACGGTGAAGATCCGCCTTTTTCCTCCTTTACCTGGGAAAATTTAGAGGGTGTATTTTCAAAGTCCGATATTATTAGCCTCAACTGCAACCAGACTTCGGAAAATACCGGTTTTGTCAATCGGACGCTTCTTGACCGGATGAAAAAAAGTGCGTTTCTAATCAATGCTTCCCGGGGCGGGCTTGTAAATGAAGCGGATCTCGCAGAGGCGTTAAACGAGGGGCGGATCGCCGGCGCAGCACTGGATGTGGTGTCCTCTGAACCCATTCAGCCGGATAACCCGTTACTTCGCGCGAAAAATGTTATTTTGACACCCCATATCGCCTGGGCCACTTTGGATGCCCGGCGCCGGCTCATGAAAGAGACCGTAGACAATATAAAAGCATTTCTTAACGAAATGCCGCGCAATGTTGTGAATAATTCGGGGAAGACAAAATACCTGTAACCGATCAGTTATGGAGGCTCTATGGCACGCTTGGACCGGATGACGGAGGAGGAAAGATCCCATCTTCTGTCCCTACCCTGCCCCACTTATCCGTCGACACCATGGGTAATCCCTCCCCCACTTAAACAATGCAGGGTCGCACTCATTTCCACTGCCGGGCTTCATCGCCAAAATGACCGGCCCTTTGAACCGGGAGCCACCGACTATCGGATCGTTCCGGCAGACACCCCGGCCAACGAACTTGTGATGAGCCACATCTCCGCAAATTTTGATCGTACCGGTTTCCAACAAGACTGGAATGTCGTCTTTCCACTTGATCGTCTAAGAGAATTGGCTGAACAACATATCATTGGAGGCGTCGCCAATTATCATTACGCATTTATGGGTGCCACCGAACCCCAGAAAATGGAAATGACCGCAAAGGGGGTATCCGAGATCCTGAAAAACGACGGCGTGAATGCGGTGCTACTGGTGCCGGTTTGACCGAATTGCACGCGCGCCGTGGGCGGGCTGGCACACTACCTAGAAAAAGACGGTTTGGCCACCACTCAGATCAGCCTGATTCGGGAACATACCGCACAAATAACCCCCCCCCGGGCTTTGTGGGTGCCCTTCGACCTAGGTCGCCCTCTGGGTTTGCCGAACGATCCGGACTTTCAAACCCAGGTGGTACTTCATGCTCTCAAACTACTGGAAGCCAAAAAAGGACCGGTGCTGGAAGATTTCCCAAAGGACGCACCTTTCAAAAAAACAGATGGCGGTCCGCCGGCATGTCCTGTTGATTTCAGTCCCCACACAGAAACGATTACCGAAATCGAAGGTCTCTTATCTGCCTTTCGGCAGGAATTGTCACAGATGCAAAATTGGTATGATTTATCATTGGAAAAACGAGGGCGTACAACCGCCAATTCAACGGGACTTCCACTCGATAAAATAGTGGAATTCCTTGGTCGCTTTATCAAAAATGATAGTTTTATTAACAATGAAAACACGGTAAATCCGCGACCGGGCGCATCTTTGGCGACTGTCCTAAAGCTAACTGTTGAAGATCTAAAAGCATATTATGTAGAGGCGATAACCATTCAACCGGGGCAGCCAACAGACAGCGCAAGTCTGGCCGATTGGTTCTGGGGTCAGACCACGGCAGCCCATATGATCAACCAGGCGCGCTGTATTTGTGCGGATAGCACCGACGAGAATCTTAAGCGAGCGGCCAATTTTCTCATACCCAAAAACCAGCTCCATCGCTTCAACGATTAAACGCGTGAAGCGACATGGGAACCACCGAAAAAATCATTCTTGTACTATCTCTAGGCCTCTTTGCAATCGTTGCCCTTCGTC
Source organism: Deltaproteobacteria bacterium (assembly GCA_024644775.1). Next base: position 765 of record JAHEHB010000380.1, on the reverse strand, counting down.
CCTCCATTCGCGGCAATGATGGTGTCGGGCACTATGTCTACCTGGCATCCATGCTCAGAGGCGCTGATTTGGATTTTGGAGACGATTATCGTGCGTTTGACGATCTTAAACAATATCCCTATAAATTTTCAGAACTGCCGGTGTCCTCGAAAACGGGTCGTCCGAGCAATCGTTATGGTATTGGCGCATCGCTTTTATGGAGCCCATTTGTTTTAACGACACATGTGGGGGTGATACTCTGGGCGCCTGACAGAGCCGATGGTATATCACGACCCTATGAATGGGCAGTTGCCATAGCCACGGCTTTCTGGGGCAGCTTAGGGTTAGCGATGCTTTATATCCGTTTAAGGCGAACCTGGCCCGTACTTTCGGCCGTTGGAGCGCTGTCGGCATTAATTTTTGCGACACCGTTGGGATTTTATCTCTATGCGCATGGTTCGATGGCACACGGAGTGGAGTTTTTTGCTGCCACGTTGGTTCTGTTGACTTTCGAAAAAACCTTGCAAAAAAAACCGTCGCAATGGTACGTCGCATGCGGCGCCTCCTTGGGGTTTTTGGTAATGATCCGTTTCCAAACCGCCACCTGGCCGATGGCACTCGGAATCGTACTCGGGTGGAAAAAGATCTTTTCCGGCAGCAAGGTCGAAAAGATGGGAGATTCCCAATGGAAACCTATTGGTGACCTGCTATTGCTTATGGGGTCGGCATTTGTCGTTTTCATCCCACAACTGATCGTTTGGCACCTTTTATATGGAAAGTGGTACA
>JAHEHB010000379.1 GCA_024644775.1 Deltaproteobacteria bacterium | reverse complement strand
CATGAAGATCACTTCCACAAATACCGGCAGCCTGAATACGAACCACGACCTCTCCGTCTTCCGGTTTGGGAACCGCTCGTTCCTCAATTTCAAACGCCAAGGGTTTCGGTACTACAAATGCTTTCATATCAGTCTCCTTCTGAACAGATGGCAGAAACATGGCTATAAGGCTGGAAAGCTTGGAAGCTAGAATGCTCCTGGCCTCCCAGCATCCTTACCTTCCAGCTTCCCGGCCCTCCAGCCTCCCCGCTTCACGGCCTTTCAGTCATAAGGGGATTGCAAAACTCCGGATAATCTTATGCGATTTTTTGTGACGCTGTGTACAATTAAAACTTTTTGAGCACGAGTGCATTGTCGTCTTTCACCTTCTTTTCAGCATCCTTCACCGCTTTTTCCAGTAAATCGACCCACTCTTTCCCATATTTGTCAATATACCATTTTTTCGCGACATCGGCACCTTTTACAAATTCTGCTTTCTCAGAAGGCGTCGGAACATAAATTTTGCCCCCTGCTTTTTTCCACACGTCAAACGCTTCAAGGCCCTGTGCCAGCACGCGATTTCGGGTAATGCCTTTCAGATGATAGAAGCCGTCCAGGACAACTTGTTGAAGATCCGGCGGCAGGGAGTTCATGAAATCATTGTTAATCCACCAAAAGGCAGCCATGTAGGCATGATTATCCAGGGTGATGTTTTTGAGCATTTCGTGAAACTTTGCATTTACGACGTCCGTGATTCCGTTCTTGGTTCCTTCCACAACACCCGTTTTGAATGCCGTGTAAAGCTCCCCCCAGGGTACGACGGTGGGGTTTCCGCCCAAGCCGCGTACGAGGTTGACCTGCAAATCGGACTCAATAACCCGCATCCTAACACCTTTTAGGTCTTTAGGGGTGCGAATCTGTTTATCCTTGGTAACAAAGCATCGCCATCCACCGGTGTTGCTGACATGCATCAGACGGACAGTCGGATACGTCTTCATGCAGAATTCTCTGAGTTTTTCGGTAAACCAGCCGTCGTATACATACTCGGTCACCCGATCGTTGGGAAACATATACGGAATATCGGTCACCTGAATCTCCGGCCACAAATTTGCAGCCCCCCCGCAAGTGGTGATGGTGACTTCCTGGGTACCGAGCGCCACGCTTTCAAGCTGCTGCCGGAAATTACCGAGCTGGGCAGCGGGATACACCTCAACAGCGATTTGACCTTGGGAATTGCCTTCGACATATTCTTTAACAAACAAAGAGGAGACATGATCCTCATCCTCCACAGATCCCAGATGGCCGATCTTGATCGTCCATTTGGCGGCAGAAACGGCATTGGCACCAATAACACACAGCGAGAAAAAAACAGCACCGATCAGGAACATCACACTTTTTTTATTCATAACGATTCCTCCTAATTCATATGAGTTACAGGGATAAGGTCAAACACGCTTTACATGTTGTTCCAGCCGAATGAAACAAATTGGTTACCACCTCCTTTCCATTTTTGTTAAGGGTTTTAGGAATTGTCCTGGATATATCCCATTCAATAGAGAAGTCCGAGCAATGTCGGAATCGCCATCGAGAAAGCCGGGATATAGGTTATGAGAAAAATAACCATGATTTCAATAAGCAAAAACGGAAAGAGTTCCTTAACGATGGACTCGATGGTAAGGCCCGTCAATCCGGATGCTACAAACAGGATCAGTCCAAGAGGCGGTGTCGCCAACCCCACCGTAAGATTCACACACATAACGATTGCAAAATGGAGGGGGTGAATACCCATCTTTATCATCGTTGGGGCGAGCACCGGTCCCAGAATCATGATGGCAGGGCCGGCATCCATGAACATTCCGGTTATCAGCAAAACGATATTGATGATAAAAAACAGAATGTATTTATTGGCGGTTATCGTAAAAAGCAAATCGGCGATTTTGTTGGGAAGCTGTGAGGTGCTCACCAACCATCCGAACACCGTTGCCGTGCCAACGATCAGAAGGATCGTTGACGACGTCACGGCTGTTTCGTACAGCATCTTGGGAATATCTTTTACAGAAACGGTACGCAGTACAAAAAGACTTAGAAACAGAGCGTAGCCGGCAGCGATACCGGCGGCCTCAGTCGGTGTGAATATACCGCCGAGAATCCCTCCGATAATAATCACCGGTGTCAACAGGGGAAGGGAGGCGCTTCTGAATGCACGTAAAATCTCAGTAAAGGAGGCCATTTTTCCCCGTTTCGGATAATTTCGTTTGGTCGATATAATATAGACAATCGTCATCAACAGAATTCCAACAACGAGTCCGGGGATGATACCCGCAGCGAAAAGACCCCCCACGGAAACCCCCATCACATAGGCGTAAATCACCATGATGATGCTGGGAGGGATAATGGGGCCGATCACCGAAGAAGAAGCGGTGACTGCGGCACTAAACTCCCGGGTGTAGCCATCCTTTTCCATGGCAGGAATCAAAATCGAGCCGATGGCAGACGTATCGGCCACGGCCGAACCGCTGAGCCCTGCAAACAGGATGCTGACAAAAATGTTCACCTGAGCGAGCCCTCCTCTCAGATGCCCCACGAGCACATTGGATAACTTGACCAAACTCATGGTGATTCCGCTGTTGTTCATGATATTGCCGGCGAGAATAAAAAAAGGGATCGCCATCAACGGAAATTGATTCACACCACCGTACATCCTCTGGACGAGCATCTTGTAAAAGATCGGCTTGCCCATCAATGTAAAGGTTACCAGCGGTGCAAATGCAAGGCAAAATACAATAGGAACACCTAACGCCATGGTGCCGAGAAAAAACCACATATAAACAGGCATCGCTTCTTTCTTCCTCCCAGTCTCCTCACAGTCTATCGATTCACAGACAATTCCGGATGGGCGGTGGCATCCGACACAGCATTGGGTTGTATGAGACCCCTTACCGCTTTAAAGAAATTCTCCAATGAAACCGTAAATATCATAAAGCAGCCAAGCGGCATGGACAGATAGGCCCAGATCATCGAAAGTTCAAAAGAAGAGGCTTTCTGCCTTCTGGCAAACCAGGCCAGCTGAAATCCTTCTTTCACACAGACAGCCATTAAAATCAGAATGGTCAATTGGCCGACAATGAGCATGATAAAATGCCATCTTCCTTTCGTCGCCTGTAACAAGCTCTGAATTCCAACATGAATTCCGCGCCGCAACGCGATGGGAGCAGCCATAAAGGTCATCCATACCATTAACATCTTTGACAATTCTTCTGACCAGAAAATAGAGTTTTGCAGGACATACCGCCAGAACACGGAAATCAGGATAATCCCCATCATAGCGCCGGCCAACGCCATGGCAATAAAACCGCCACCTTTCAAAAGCAGCCCATTCATCGTACCGATTATAGCAACAAGTCTATCAAGAATTTTCATAATGATCTCTACCCATACAAAATTGAAATTATTAGTAATTTGGCAGGGAAGCGGCGAAGCACGACTCACTCAATAACAGAGCCGATATACGTTGTCAAGAATGGTGAATCGCCAAATTCCGACATTGAATTCAGTTGTTCTTTAGGTATAACCGAATTCAATGTCGGAATTTGGGGATGACTTGAATGTTTGAAGGAATCTTGTTAGGCTTTATTCGTAAAGAATCCTCCATAATGACGCTTACCGTATGATAAAATTGATTGTTACCATATTGGCCTTGCTGTATGCCCTGTCTCCCTACGACCTTATGCCGGATTTTGCATTTGGTTGGGGCTGGTTGGATGATTTGATTTTGTTGTGGCTGCTTTGGCGATTTTTTTATGCGAGTCGAGGCAACCGTCTCGGTAATCAATGGTTTCATCAAAGAAGCCAGCAATTTTTCAACAGACAAAACAGCCAAAGGTTTACAGATGGAAATGCCCATGAATCCGGACCCCGATTTGAAGGGAATCGGGGTCCGAAAGATCCGTATACGATTCTTGGTATTTCCAGAAATGCAACGCAAGATGAAATCAAAAAAGTCTATCGGCAATTGGCTAACAAATACCACCCCGACAAAGTGCAACATCTGGGAGATGAGTTTAAAGAACTCGCCGAAAACCGTTTTAAGGAAATCCAAACCGCCTACCGGGAATTAACCAAAACAGGACGATGACAAATCCCAATGCCGTTCAGGAACAATTAGAGCGTCGAATCCTTCATGGGCTCGCTAGCGAGTGGGAAGCGGCGCTTTGGGTGTTGCGTCCGAAACATAGAGTTTTAATGAAACCGCCGCTATTTAGGCTGGGGAACTTAAAGCATACCTGGGGATATTGGTCCGGGGATAAAAACGAAATCTGCTTAAGCAGGTTGTTGGTTCTGAACCATCCTTGGGATGCAGTAAGAGAAGTCCTTTTACACGAAATGGCCCATCAATTTGCTCACCAGATATTGGAAGCTCAGAACGAACCCCCACACGGGCCGAAGTTTATGAAAGCTTGCACTTTTCTCAGAGCCAATGCCAAGGCTTCAGGGACCTACCCGCCGCTCCAGGAAAGGGTGTACAACGGCGCGTTGTCTGTTAATGACAAAATATTGATGTGGATAAAGAAGCTGTTGGCATTGGCAGAAAGTCAGAACCGACACGAAGCTGAAGCCGCTATGATGAAAGCCCATAAGCTCATCGCAAAATACAATATTGATTTGATATCTTTTGAGCGGAAACGGCACTATGTCAGTGTGTTTCTTGGTAAGCCTTGCCTTCGACACCATCGCAACGCCTATCATTTAGCCCGTTTAATACAGGATTTCTATTATGTTCATGGAATTTGGGTCCCCGCCTTTGTGACGGAAAAAGGGAAAATGGGTCGGGCTTTGGAAGTTAGCGGAACCAGACAGAACATTGCCATCGCCGGTTATGTATATGACTTTGTTCAACGATTTATCCAATCCCAATGGGCTTCGTACAACACAAATAGAAAACTAGATCGATACCGCAAAACCGACTATGCCGTGGGCATCGTGGAGGGGTTTCGGGAAAAATTGACCGCACAGCAGAACACATACAAAACGGCCCGCGATCGTCTCGAGCTGATACCGGTGGATGATCGCCAACTTAGTGACTATATGGAACACAAATATCCGCACACGAGGAGTTTCCGCAGGGCCGTTTCGAATCAGGATGAATCCGTGATCAGAGATGGGGTAAAGGCTGGAAAAAAACTGGTGATTTCCCGCGGTATCTCGGAGACCCACACGGGTAAAATACATGCGATCGAGGCACCGGAGTGAGACGGGAACTGGGGTTTCGGGTTTCAGCCCAGCCGCCGGCCTAAAAAGCGGCCAGTCTAATCGAAAAAGAAACTTTGATAATGTAGTTTCATACGAGGGGCTAACTAAAAAATGAACATCGAACATTGAACG
>JAHEHB010000378.1 GCA_024644775.1 Deltaproteobacteria bacterium | reverse complement strand
AAAATAGACTATCCAACGGCAGACCATCTAACCCTCGAGGATGTACCGATATTTTTTTTACCGGACCCAAGCCTTCCTTTTATCGATTTGTCCGTTCTTATCAAAGCAGGATCCGTCGATGTCCCGGCATCTAAGACCGGCCTCACCGATATATTGGATCAAATGCTGATTCGCGGCGGGACTGAAACCCATTCTCCATCTGAGCTTGCGATGGTATTGGACGAAAGCGCCGTAAAGATTTCGGTTTCAATTCGAAAAGAAGATACCGAGGTTCATCTTTCCGTATTGAAGGAAGACTGGGAAAAAGGAGTCGCCCTGCTCAAAGAAATTCTGACCCGACCGCGATTTGATCCCCGAATTCTTGACATCACCAAACAACAGGTTGTAACGTCACTCAAGCGTGAAGGTGAAGATGGACAGACGGTTGTCATGAGAGAAGCCGAGATCTGGCGTTTTAAAGGCCATCCGTATGGTCGCGACCCTCTGTTGGGTGTACAAACCATTCCGACCCTCTCCGAAGCCGACCTCAAGCAGTTTATAGACACCTATTTTGTGCCGAAAAATATGGTGATCGCCATTTCGGGAGACATCGAAAAGAACCGTGTTTTTGATGGGTTAAAAGACTTCATTAAGAGCTTTCCCCGAAACGATCCGCCTCAACGCGACCTCGCCGAACCAGAGGAAACCGCTTCTGTTCTCACCCTCATCCACAAACCGGGCCAAGTTCAATCACAGATCAGCTTGAGCTTGCCCAGCGTAAAACGGACCCATCCGGACTATTGGAAAATCAGCCTTCTAATGAGTATGTTCGGTGGTAACGATTCTCTCCTATACAAGCGCCTGCGGGACGATCTGGGACTTGTTTATTCCACGGGTTTTTATCAAATATACAAATGGAAAGCAGGTATACTGATCGGATACATCGGATGCAAGGGGGACAAGACCGGTCAATCGATCGCTGAAACCATTCGAATCATGACATCGCTTCATTCAGATGTCCCTGAAAAGGAGCTTGAATTGAAGCGGCTCGACACGCTCAATAGTTTTGTCTTCAATGTCGATACGCCATTTCAACTTGTCGAGGTGTATGGCCGCTATTTTCTTCGGAAGGAGCCTTTGGACACACTCGATACCATCCAGGAAGCCTATATGAATGCCTCAAGAGAAGAACTTAAAGCGTTGGCTCGAAAATTTTTTATCCCAAAAAAACTCCAGATCTTTATTGTAGCCGATAAGACCATTCGGGTAAAAAAAGACGGTAAAGAATTAACTTTGGAGGAAGATTTAAAGGCACTGGCGGCTGATTTGGGGCTTCCGTTCCGGGAAATGGCGTTGCGTTAGATTTAACTATCTAGTGTCCGTCCAGGGATGAGAAAATTTTCGCAAGATCAAGGCGGGCGAGAATTTTAACCACAGGAATACATTGAGTATTTTGAGGATTAAAATTCGGAGCCCAACGCCGATATTGCGTAAATTGGCCATTTCTGGATGGGCACTATCTAAGAAAAGGGGGCGGACGAGATGGCAGTTTCGAATTTTTATAAAGCACTACGTAATGATGCGGATGAATTGTGGCAAACCATCTTTGCCCACCCATTTGTGACAGGTATCGGCGATGGTAGCCTTTCTAGAGAGCGATACGAATTTTTCCTAAAACAAGACTATATCTATCTTATTGATTTTAGCCGCGTGTTTGCGTTGGCTTCGGTAAAGGCCCAGCAACTGGAAGATATGAGCTATTTTGCCACTCTGTTGGATGCGACCTTAAACACGGAAATGGCGCTTCATCGCAAAACCTGCGCTGAGGTTGGTATCCCCTCAAAAGAATTGGAAAAAACAGAGCCTGCAATGATTACCACTGCCTACACGAATTTCCTGGTCCGCACATGTTATGAAGGATCTATGCTCGATATTTTATCGGTGCTGCTACCCTGTGCGGTTGGCTATACTGAAATCGGGCGAAGACTTAAAACAGAGAATCCGCCGGCAGATCCATTCTATCGGGAATGGATCGATACCTACTCATCTGACGAATTTGTTGCGTTTGCAAACTGGCTCATCGATAAGGCCAATTTAAACGCCGAAGGAACATCGCGTGAGACAAAAAAACGGCTGCAGCGTTTCTATATATTGAGCGCCAGGTTTGAATATCTTTTTTTTGATATGAGCTGGAATATGGAAATGTGGCCACATGGTTTATCCTAAGTCCGATTCTGTCAAATTTATTTTTTCTTATTTCTACATGGTCTGGAATCCTTCGATGTATTTGACAGTGGGAGATAGATAGGAGATACTTATACCTGGGTTGAGCGGTTCAGGGTTCAACGTTGATAAACTCGTAAAAAGTCCTAAAACCGTCCTGCCGGACGTAATCCCCAATAAGAACGTGTTTTTCGACTTTTTGCGTAACCATCAACCTTCTATCATAAAAATGAAGGCGTGATTTAATTTGAGACCATCGAATTTCAAAGTAAAAATGATTCGCATCTTCTGGAGTATCATCCCCTGGATGATGGTTGCCGTTATATTGGGTTTTATCGTGGTGATGGGCAAATATCTTGTTGTCGAATCGGGTCGTTTAGCGGAAGCCAAAAATGCAGCGATGAAAAAAGAGACACCTGGGATTCGAGTGATCACGCTGACGATGACCTCCCGCCGTTTGGAGGATAGAATCAGCCTGCCGGGGGAGGTTAAGCCCTTTGAGGATTTATGGATCAAAGCCGAAGTGAAGGGGCAAGTTGTAAAGGTTCCTGTGGATGAGGGACAACACGTCAAGAAAGGACAGATGCTGGTTCAGCTTGATGATCGTGATTACCGTTCCCACATCGCTCGAATCGAAGCCAACTACGAACTTGCGCAACTCGAGCACGATCGCATTTCGAGTTTGGCGAAAAAGAATTTTGCCGCCCAAAGCAGGCTGGATGAAGCGGTCGCTCAGTTGAAAACGCTTAACTCGCAACTTAGAGAGGCAAAATTAGGTTTTAGCCGCACCCGCATCATTGCCCCAATTGAGGGGGTTATCAATGAGCAATCGGCAAAGATCGGAGACTTTCTCGATATGAACTCTAAAGTCGCCCAAATTCTTCAAATCGATAAGGTTAAAGTGACCGTCGGGGTGCCGGAAAGTGATGTGGACGCTGTTCATGATCTTAAAAAGGCGGATGTTATCATTGAGGCTTTAGAGAAACGGAAGGTCGAAGGTGAAAGAATCTTTCTTGGAAGTCAACCTCGAAGTTTAGCCCGGCTTTATGATCTTGAATTAGTCGTTCCCAACCCGGATAAACGGATTTTACCGGGTATGTTCGCACAGGTGGAACTGGTAAAAAAAGTCTATGATCAGGCGTTGACCGTTCCCCTTTATGCCGTTATCACCCAGGGGGAAGATCGCTTCGTATACATTGAAAAAGACGGTAAAGCTGAAAAAAGACGCGTGAAATTGGGTGTGCTGATTAATTGGCAAGCACAGATAAAATCCGGGTTAAGACCCGGCGAGCGCGTCGTTGTTGTGGGGCACCGGTTTTTAGATGATGGTCAATCCGTCGAGGTTATTCGAAACGTCAGCCGTCCAGATGAAATCTTCGCGTCATGATCGTTCCTGAGGTAGCTGTTCGTAAAAGGACTAGTGTTGTCGTAATGGCCGTGGTGATTACCATTTTTGGGGTGATCGCCTACATTTCTCTACCGCGGGAATCTGCTCCGGATATCACCATTCCCTACGTTTTCGTCAAAACCGATTACTCCGGTGTCGCACCGGAAGATATTGAACAACAGATTACCATCCCCATCGAAAGGAAGCTTAAAGGACTCGAATCGGTCAAAAAGATCCAATCGTCCAGCACTGAAGGCTTAAGCTCCATCGTCATTGAGTTTGTGGCTGGAACCGACATTGATGAGGTTCTCACCAAAACCAAAGACAAAGTGGATCTGGCAAAACCGGATCTACCCACTGACTTAGAGGACGATTCCGAAGTGTTCGAGGTCAATATTTCCGAGTTGCCTATTCTGGTGCTATCTCTCTCAGGAACCGTGGGTTTGGTTCGATTGAAAGAAATTGCAGAGGATCTGGAAGAAGACATCGAGGCCATACCCGGCATTCTCGAGGTTGACGTGACAGGAGGCCTGGAGCGTGAAATCCGGGTTGAACCCTATCCCCAAAAATTAGCCTACTATGGTTTCCCTATAACCCGGTTGCAAAAAGTGATTGCGGAAGAGAACCAAAATGTATCGGGTGGCGCGATCCGCATGGCAGATGGGAGATTTCAGCTTCGGGTCCCCGGTGAATTCGACAGTCCAGAGCAGGTTTACAACCTCGTTGTCGGCCTGCACCAGGGGTTGCCGGTCTATTTGAAAGACGTTGCACGGGTGATTGACGGTTTTAAGGATGAAGAAGGAAGAGCACGATTGAACGGCCGGCAGGCAGTTAACATCATGGTCAAAAAGCGTGCCGGCGAAAATATTTTGAGCATCACGGATCGAATAGAACGGCTCGTAGAGGAGAGGAAACACACCTGGCCTGCGGGTACCCTGATAACCAAGCTAATGGACCAATCCAAAGATATTCGGGTGATGGTTTCTGATTTAGAAAATAACATCGTATCCGGATTGATCTTGGTTATCGTCGTGCTTTTATTCGTCTTGGGGGTTCGAAATGCGATTTTGGTCAGCCTGGCCATTCCTTTCTCCATGTTTATATCATTTATGGTGTTGCAGGCAGTCGGGATCACACTGAATATGGTCGTTCTGTTTTCTTTGACCCTTGCCTTGGGTATGCTGGTTGATAACGCCATTGTCATTGTTGAAAATATTTTTCGTTACATGGAACAAGGGATACCCCGTCTTCGGGCTGCGGTGATGGCTACCGGTGAGGTTGCCCAGCCTGTTATCGCCTCAACCGTGACGACAGTTGCCGCCTTTTTTCCGATGTTATATTGGCCGGGGGTTATGGGGGAATTCATGATCTATCTGCCAAAAACAGTGATCATCACCCTGTTATCCTCTCTGTTTGTCGCAATGGTCATAAATCCTGCGCTGGCGGCAATATTTATGAGTCTCCCTTTCGGCCGTCGAATGACCGGAATGAAGCGCACGGCGGATGAAATCCAAAAAGCCGGCGAAGCGCCCATCACTGTTCGAGGACCAATGCTGAAGGGATACCGCAAGCTGCTTAACGGCGCGCTGAATCACCGTTTGGCTGTTGTCTTGATGTCTTTCTTATCGCTTGTGGCAATGGCGATGATTTGGTTTTATCAGATTGGACTGGAAAAACCGGTCGAATTTTTTCCAAATATTGACCCTACCAACATTTATATTAATCTAGACATGCCGGAAGGGCCGGATTTAGAATACTCTGATCGTATTGCCAGGCAAATTGAATCCGCGGTAT
>JAHEHB010000063.1 GCA_024644775.1 Deltaproteobacteria bacterium | reverse complement strand
GTTTGCTGGTCTCCGGACACTATGGTATCTTCAGTCTGGGATTGTTGATTGCGGTTGCTGTGGGAATCGCGTGGTTTTTATCATTGATCTTGCTGCCGGTACTTTTAAGCGTGGGAAAAAACGACAAATGAATAAAACAAATCACTGAAACCCAATGCGTCGCCCCGGCGAGGATAAACGTTGCATGAATGCGAAATCACAAAATCATATTAAGCATTTTTTTAAATATTTTTTTCTCATCCTGGGTGCTGTGTTTCTTTTTGTTTTGATCCGAAAAGTGGGGTGGAATTATCTCGTATTTGAATTGAAGCGCATGGGGTGGGGTTTTTGGTTTTATATGATTATCCATGCAATTGAGGAAGCATTTAAAACCTCCGCCTGGCAGGTAAGTTTTCCGGATAAACCCAAATTCAGTTGGTGGAAACTCTACAGTATTTCATGGATCGGTTATGCCATACGTCAGATATATCAAACCGGTGATTTCGGCGAGATTACCACCAAAGTCGTTATGGTGAAAAACGAAATTTCCGCTTACAAAGGTATTGCATCGGTTCTCATCTATACGCTTTCCGATGCAGTTGCTCTGGTATTGTTTGTCTCCATCGGAATCGTTTTTATGTTGAAAGAAATGGATGTTTCCGATTCATTCAAAATCGCTCTATTCATCTCCTTTTCGCTGTTGACCCTTTTAATTTTTATTTTTTGGATCGTTCAGCGGTATGGCTTGTTTGGCTCACTGATCGGATTTTCGCAAAAGTTGCCGATTCCGGAAAATATAAAAATTAGACTTCTTGAAAACACAAATTGTCTGGACGATTCTATTAAATCTTATCACCATTCAAAAAACGGATACTTCTGGACCGCAGTGGGTCTCAACTTTTTACGCCGTTTTTTCAGTCTTACCAAAATTCAACTGGTCTTATCCCTGCTGGGTGTGCCCGGCGGTTTCCAGAGGTGCTTTTACATAATTGTCTTTTCATCTCTGGTAGATTCGTTTTTCTTTTTTATTCCCGGCCGATTGGGAGCACAAGAAGGGGGCAAGATGTTTATCGCAAAAACGCTGGGCATGACCACCGCCCAAGGGCTCACATTGGGAATCGTATCACGGATAGCCGATATCGTCTGGGCGATTCTGGGGTTCGGTCTGTTGCTGATGTGGAAAGATCGATCCTTGAATCTACAGGGGCAGAAAAGCAATAAAGATAGTAGTGATGCTGAAAGTCTCCACACTTCGTACAATTGATCGATGGGTTGGCATTTTTCTTACGCTGATCTTGACCGGCGTTCGGAAATCCATGGGATTCTTAAAAGGGGAGCCATCAGGCCCGGTTCGTAATGTGCTGTTTGTGAAACTCGCGGAACAAGGGTCGACGGTCCTTGCCTTTGGAGCAATTCTTCGTGCCGTCGAACGGGTCGGACCGGAAAACGTGTACTTTTTGGTATTCGAGGAGAACCGGTTTATCCTTGATGCAATGGCCGTCATCCCCGGCCGGAATGTCATTCCCATAAAAACGGGATCAGTGTCTTCGTTGGTGGCATCCGCAATCGCTGCGATTCGACGAATGAGGGTACTCAGACTGGATGCTGCTGTCGATATGGAGTTTTTTGCCAGGGCTTCCGCTGTCTTCACGTATCTGAGTGGTGCCGGTCGCCGGATCGGCTTTCATTCGTATGCCGGTGATGGACCTTATCGGGGAGATCTCATGACTCACCGGTTGGTGTACAATCCACACCTGCATATCTCCCAGTTATTTGAGATAATGGTGGAAGCATTGAACCATCCACCGAAACTGTTTCCAGCTTTTGGGGTTAAGGCGCCCCCTGCCGGCCAAACACCGGCTCCAACATTTTCTGCAAGTGCGGATGAAGTCGAGACGGTGAAGATCTTGATTCGAGAGATCACCGGAAAAGACCACGTGCCTCCTATTATCCTGCTGAACGCCAACTGCAGCGACCTGCTTCCGCTGAGACGGTGGGATAGCGACAATTATGTTTTGTTGGCCCGACGTCTCCTTGCGTGTTACGATACCCTTTATATCGTGTTTACGGGGGCTCCGGACGAAAAGGATTCGGTGGAAAATCTCGTGCGCCGGGTGAATTCAGCGCGCTGTGTGAGTTTTGCAGGAAGAACAACGCTGCGGCAGCTCCTCGTTCTTTACTCTGAATCTCAACTCCTTATCACCAACGACAGCGGTCCGGCTCATTTTGCAACGCTTACCCCGATTGACACCATCACCCTTTTCGGACCGGAAACGCCCCGGCTTTTTGCGGCTCAGTCCGAACACAGTCACGTCATCTGGGCTGGTATGGTCTGCAGCCCATGCGTTAACGCCTATAACAACCGCAAGTTGACATGCAAGAATAACTTGTGTATGCAATCTATTTCGGTAGATGAAGTCTTCGATAAGGCCAGTGAGGTCTTTGACAGGCGGGTTAAGGGGTGTGATCAGAAGGAAAAAGCCGCACATGTGGCGACGTCCCCTACAGCAGGTGTTTAAGGTACAGAAAGGCCTGAGACTCACTATTGAAAATACGGAGATTATTGTGGAGATAACATCAGTACTACTTGTTCGCGTCGCCTCAACGGTGGACAAGGAAGTTGATCACCCGCAGTTTTTTGATCCCTGCTATCCTTTAAAATACATACAGGCGGGATTGAAAGGCTATCACGGGTTACGGGTGCATATTCTTGACTGCTGGATCCGCCCTTTAGATGTATCCGGACTTCTGGATCATACAGACCGGATTTGCCCGGATCTGATCGTTGTTTCGGCTTCCAGTTTCGATGTTCATGTGGCCGATCGGTTTGTGGCGGCTTTGAAACGAAAGGCAAAACCGCCTCTTATCGTCGGGATCGGTCAGGGATATTATTCAAATAACAACAACGGTACCAGTGGCCGAGGCTTTGGAGACTATGACGCGATTCTGCTGGGGGAACCCGAGGAGGCGTTCTTTCGCCTCTTCGACGAGTTCCGAAATAATTACGAGGAGACCTGGAGAGACCATTTCCTCAAGTACTATCTCGACGGACGCCGATTCGTTGTAACGGATCCCGACAGCCTGCCCTTTCCTTCCTACACCGCAGAAGAACTGGAGGTTTACCGGTCGATTCATCCGGTTCGCCTCCCAAAGCGTGTGATTTGGGGATACACCATCGGTATGCGGGGCTGCCCCCACGACTGCGTATTTTGCAGTGAGGTCATGCGAGTAAGTGTGGGCAAGAAACTCCGTAAACGCTCCCCTGGAAATGTTGCAGACGAGTTTGAGCATATGGCGCGTCAAGGGGTAAACATCGTTTCCTTTCAGGATGACAGCTTCTCTGCACATCAGGGATTTGTTCGGGGAGTTTGCGACGAATTGATTGCAAGGAAATCCAAGATGCCATGGATGGCTCGAGCCCGCGTCGATGAGCTTGACTATCCGCTTCTTACGCTCATGAAACAGGCAGGCTGCATTATGCTCGGAATCGGTGTGGAATCCGGTTCACAGCGGATTATCGATGACATGAAAAAGACGAAAAAAAGGAAACCGTGGTCAGATTTGTGTCGGCAGGTGTTTCGCTGGACGCGGAAGCTTGGCATCGGAACCAATGCCTACTACGTTATCGGCAACCCCACGGAAACCAGACAAGAGATAGCGCAAACCATCCGATTGGCTTTAGAACTCAACTCCGACAGTATACAGGTACACTTTTTTACCCCGTATCCCGGTTCAAAGTCTTGGGAACAAAACAAGGATAAATTCAGCGATGCCGATTCCAGTAAAATGTTTCACTACGTGTCCCCTCGAATCTCCTTGTCGGAGGTGCCGGTGGGGGATCTTGTGAAACTACGTTCAGAGTTTTATCGGCGTTACCTTCTTCGTCCTCACTTCGCCCTTGATCACATGTGTAAACACGCGGGATACTATCTGCACAATCCGGATATTCTGCGAACGCTTCTTGGAATTCGTAAATTGTTATTGAGAAATGCGCGCTCCGAACCGGTCAAAGAAGCGACAAAAAGACTGTCTGCCATAACACCGATTCTCGAGGAATCTTAAAGATGGCGATGACAGGGACGGTTCCCCGCAGATGCGTGAATCTTCCTCCCGGCACTTTTGCGTTGCTGCTTCAAAACATTGTCGGCAAGACAGTGCAGGGCGGCGAAGCGCTTGACGAGTTTGCCGTGCGATTCGGCCGTTGGCTGGGAGTTCCATTTGTCTTTGGCGCTTCCACAGGGCGTTCTGCATTCCAACTGACACTGGAAGCTCTCGATCTGGAAACGGGAACGGAGATTGTTTTTCCAAGATTTACATTTCCGGTGATGCCCTTGGTGGCCAAATATCTGGGATACAAGCCGGTTTTCTGCGATGTCGATCCAGATACGTTCAACGCAGGACCAGAGCACATTGAGCCTAAAATCACCGAGAACACCGCAGCGGTTCTGGCGACCCATATGTTCGGGCAGCCATGTCCCATTTATGAGATCGCAGAACTCACAAAAAGCCGGGGGATCCGGTTGCTCGAAGATTGTGCCCATGCATGCGGGGTGAGGGTGAACGGTCGACAAGTCGGGACCTTTGGAGATGTGGGGGTATTCAGCTTCGCGGAAGGGAAAAATATGCCGTGTTTTGGCGGCGGCGCTATCGTCACGTCCGATGCGGGTATTGCAGAGCGTGCCCGAACCATCGTTGCCGGGGCTACCATGCCCGGTACAGGCTCAATCGTGAAGCGCGCTTTTTCGATTTGGACGAAATGGCTGGTGACCCGACCCCACGTCTTTGGTCTAACTGCATACCCGGTTTTGCGGCTGAAGCTTGCCCTGGGAAAACCACTCATGGATTCGGCAATTGGAGACGAACTCCTTGAAAAGGTTGCCGACTCCCACCCGCAATTCCAACCCATGGTCAATTTACAGGCGGCCTTGGGGTTGTTGCAACTCCAATACATCGACACTTTCAACGAGGGAGCACGACAAAATGCTCAGATCTTGACGGAGAATCTGAAGGAAGTACCGTTCGTTAAACCACCAAGGGCGCTGCGAGAGGACCACGTCTACGTTTACTATCCTCTAACCGTCGCCCCCGAACAAAGAGATGATCTTCGAAACTTCCTACTCCACCATGGAGTTGACACAAAAACCACAGACATGAGTGACTGTACGAAACTTCGGTGCTTCGGTTCTGCTCAAGACCGCCCCCTTGTGTTAAATGACTCCGGGGAAGCATCGATTCTGGAAATCTGCGTTTATCCTATGATTCCCAAACGGCAGATGAAACGAATCGCAGGGCTTATCCGGATCTGGTCGGAGCAGTTACACTCTGTTGACTAACAGTAAAATCCAGTGCTTTGAGAAACGCTTATTGTTAAAACTACAGCGATTTCTTTCGGTTTTTCATAAACGAAAAAAACTCTTTAGCTTCCCGCAGTCTGCGAATACAGATGTCCCTGTCGGTCAACATGGTTGCAAGAATTCGAGTGATAGGCTTCAGCCTGAAATAAAATTTATGATAGAATGTTTCCACCGCATCGAATATTTCTTGGTTACTCAGGTTACTGTATTTCAAGGCAACCTGCTGAACACCCGCATATGAAACAAGATCCGAACCGATCAGCCAGTTGTTTTCCATGGCCTCCTGATAAAACTCGGTTCCGGGATACGGTGTTGCCACTGAAACCTGCAGGGTGTCCGGATCGACTTCTTTAGCAAATTGAATGGTTTGCTTGATCGTTTCTCTTGTTTCACCGGGCAGTCCGAGCATAAACGTCGCGTGGGTGATAATGCCGAGCTTTCGACACGCTTTCATAAAAGCCCGAATCTGGGAGGTGGTAATGCCCTTTTTGACATTTTTTAAGATGTTATCGTTTCCGGACTCGATCCCGACCATCACGCAGCGCAGGCCGCTTTCCTTCATAATTCGGAGTGTTTTTTCCGGCACATTTGCCCGAGTGCTACACGACCATGTAATCGCCAGTTTTTTCATTCCCCGGGCAATCTCTTCTGTGCGTTTGATCTTGGCGGTAAAGGTGTCGTCGTCAAAGAAAAATTCGCGGACCTGGGGAAACAGCTGCCTGGCCCGGGTCATTTCATTCAATACACTCTGAACGGATCGTGTTTTATATGTGCGTCCGGCGATTGTCTGGGGCCAGAGGCAAAAGGTGCATCGACCCGGGCACCCGCGTCCGGTATACAAAGATAAATAGGGGTGAAGAAGATACCCAATAAAATATTTTTCAATAGTGAGGTCTCTTTTGTAAACATCTAGCACAGACGGCAGTGCGTCCAAATCTTCAATAGGCCGCCTATCTTTATTGTGGATGATCTGTTCCCCTTTTCTGTAGGAAATGCCCTCAACTTCGCGCAGCGGCATCCCCCGGGCGATATCGACAATGGTGTAATCGAATTCTCCTCTGGCAACAAAATTTAAGGTCTTGCAGCCGGCCAACGTTTTTTCAGGCAGTACTGTGGTGTGAGGGCCGACCATTCCAATCAACATCTCCGGATAGCAATCTCTGAACCGGTCGGCCAATATGGCATCATTTCTGTATCCGGGGGTGCTGGTATAAATGACCAACACATCATACCCTTTTGCAGCCTGAACCGCGTCTTCCATATTCATGTCTTCTGCAGGGGCATCCAGCAGTCTGCTGTTGGGACAAAGGGCCGCTGCCTGAGCCAGCCATGTTGGGAACCAAAAGGATCGCACTTCGCGTTTGGCCTGGTATCTGCTGCCTGCCCCCCCATCAAATCCTTCGTAAGACGGTGGGTTTAAGAAAAAAACCAGTTTCATGGTTCTCATCTATCGATGCCTTTCTCTGCACGCCTGCGGTCTGCGGTGATGATTTCACAAATGAAGCCCTGCACAATCTGCAGGGTATCTTCCTCCGTTAAGGAATGGAATCAAATTTGAAGCGCGCGAACCCCGCGGTCCTAAAGGACAGGACCGTGAATACGCTCGCTATTTCGGTTCAAATATGACATAAAATTCCAATACATTCAAATGACACGATGACCCCAAATTCCGACATTGAATTCGGTTATACCTGAAGAATAACCGAATTCAATGTCGGAATTTGGGGTATTATTCACCGTTGACACAATATTCGCTTGTGATATTCTAAAAAACTTTATTACCAAGGCTCAAGATATAGGAGATGCAAAAGGGGTTTTAGCGCTTACCCGCTTCGTCGAAGACGAAAAACCTCTATAGGTTACAACAGATAAAAACAATAGGATCCTTATGATGTGGGATGCAGCCCGACCCGGCCCATATGTAACAGCCGGCTTTTACTATTTTCACCCGGATATCTATCGTGCGGTCGATGCTGCACGTATGAAAAAACTCTACGATTCAGCTGATTTTTGAACGTCAGCAGGGTACAACCCGCTTATTTTTATTTGTCGGGAACTATGTTAAAGGAGATATTATGGATCCTCAAAATGTTGCACAAAAAGTTGAGGAAGAGACCCCCGAAAATTTGTTCCGACAGGAACATCAGTACATGTCACCCGGGCTTCAGGAAGTGGCCAAGCTTTCACAATTGGTCATTAGAGAAGGCCAGGGTCGCTACCTGATCGACATGGATGGAAAACAGTATCTTGATTTTATGGCCGGAGTCGCGGTCTGCAGTCTTGGACATTCGCACCCCAAATACATCGCTGCCGTGAAAGCCCAGTTGGAAAAAGTGACGGTCGGCAGTTTCACTACGGAGAATCGTGTTGAACTGGTTCGGTTGATCGCCTCTTTGATGCCTTCCGGGCTGGATAAAATCCAGCTTTACAGCGGCGGTGCCGAGGCTGTGGAGGCCGCGATCCGGCTGGCCAAATCTCATACCAAAAAGTATGAAATCCTCGGATTCTGGGGGGGATTCCACGGAAAAACCGGCGGGGTGCTGGGGCTCATCGGGGATCCGTTTAAAAAGCACTGGAGCGTTCTTCACCCCGGCCTCCATCTGGCACCCTATGCCGATTGTTACCGTTGTCCGTTTAAGATGGCCTATCCGGAGTGTGACCTTTACTGCCTCGATTTTGTGCGTAAGATCATCGAAAACAACACCGCAGGCAGTCTCGCTGCAATTATTGTTGAGACCATGCAGGGAACAGCGGGCAATGTGATTCCGCCTCCTGAATTTCTTCCGGGTCTGCTTGAGATCGCCCATGAAAATGGTGCCTTATTGATTGCCGATGAAATGATTACCGGCTTCGGTCGCACGGGGATGATGTTCGGTTGCAACCATACCGGAATCCGGCCCGATATTATCACCATCGGAAAAGGAATGGGCAACGGGTTTCCCATCAGCGGCCTTGTTTCCACCGAAGAGATTACCGCCAGTCAACCCTTTTCCAAACCCAGCTCCTCGTCCAGCAGCTACGGCGGGAATCCTCTGGCCAGTGCCGCGGCGTTGGGGACCATCCAGACGATTGCGGAGGAATCGCTGGTGGAAAATTCGCGCGTTGTGGGCGAGCATCTGATCAGCGGCGTGCGCAGGCTTCAACACGCATATGATTTCATAGGCGATGTCCGGGGTTGCGGGCTTTTTATCGGCGTGGAATTGGTCAAGGATCGGAAAACAAGAGAATCCCTCGACAAAGCCGTAACGAAACAGATTTTTTTAGAAACCCTGAAAAGAGGCATGGTGAGTATGAATTATAAACCGAATTTTCGGATCAATCCACCGTTGACGCTGACCAAAGAAGAGGCGGATTTGGGATTACAAATTCTTGACGAAACCTTTGCCTTTGCAGCCAAGAATATTCTTTAAAAGGGACAAAATCGCTTATGCCCTGTGAGAGCCTGAGGCCCGCCCGCCCGCCGCTGCGGGGCGCCCTTATCGGCTTCGGTAATGTGGCCATGCAAGGCCATCTGCCGATATGGCGTGAAAACAGGCATTTTCGTATCGATGCCGTCATGGAACCGCTACCGGAGCGTGCGGTTTTGGTCAAAGAGCTGCTTCCCGAAGCTCGGATCTACTCACGGTTGGAGCCCCTGTTTGCAGAAAATCGCTTGGATTACGTAGATATCTGCACCCCCCCCTGCTTCCATGCGGATATCGTGATCAGCGCCTGCCGTTCGGGAATGCATGTTTTTTGCGAAAAACCGCTCGTTACATCCCTAAAAGAGCTGCGCCGGATTCATCGGATCGCCAGGCAGCTGGACAGAGTGGTATTTACCGTAAATAACTGGAAATATGCACCGCTTTGGAATAAAGCGATCAAACTGATCCACGAGGAAAACAAAGTGGGGACTGTTCGATCGGTTTCAATTTCGGTGCTCAGACCTCCCAACTCCGGGGGCGGGGTTTCCAATTGGCGTCGGTGTGTTGAGATTGCCGGCGGCGGCATCCTGTTGGATCACGGTTGGCACAATCTCTACTTGATTCTGTCCATCATCAGAGAAACACCTTGCGCGATATCCGCGAAGATAGAATACACCGACGTCGATGGTTCCTCTATTGATGAAACGGTGGATCTGGTAATTCGGTTTCCGAATGCAGAGGCGCGACTTTATCTCACCTGGCAAGCAGCCGTTCGCCAAAATCATGGAACGATCACCGGGGACCGAGGGACCCTATCGATTCATGACGATCACCTTGTTTTAGATACCGTTGCCGGACGATCGCCGATCCGGTATGATTTTTCCGACCCGCTTTCAGGAGGTTCCCATCATCGCCAGTGGATGGACCCCGTGGTGACAGAGTTTCATCGCGAACTATGGGCAACCGAGAATCACGCTTCGAATTTTATGGAAGCGACATGGTGTGCCTATCTTACGCATTTGGCCTACCGGTCACACCGCGAAGGCTCCCGTTTCATCCGGGTTGAAACCCCCATTCCGTAGGAATCTCATGTCTTTAGAAAGGTCCGCCGTCGCTAATCTGAATTCCACAGAAACGCCTCCGTCGCTGCTGACGATTCTCGATGCCATCCATTCCGGCAAATGGGAGACGGTGGGAGGTATCCCCCTCATTTCAAGAACGCTTTTCCATCTCGACAAGCTGGGGGTCAAAAGAACGGTGGTGCTTCTGGACCGAGAAACTTCCCGTTTGGATCTTAAAAAATGGCAAGGGAATTTGACATTAACATACATTCGGATGACAGATACCGTTCCGAAAACAATCCTGACCCTGTCTGATTTTGTACAGCCGTTTCTGTACATTGACGCAGCCCATCTCATAGACCCCAGAATTATAAAGGTGCTGGCTTTTGCTTCGGAAACCACCATTGCCTATATGGACTGTACAGACAAAAAACGCCAAATGATTCGAGCGGGGTTTCTGACAAAAGAAGATCTTCAAATCTGGGCCGATCGGGGAACCGCTCCACTGGTCCGTGTGGCCGCAGCCCTTTTCCCCGAGGATATGGACCCATTTCATCCGACAATTCGGGGAAATTTGACCCCCTATTTTCTAGAAGTGCGTTCTAAGGATACGGCACGGGAAGCGACTCGGGAATTGATTAAAAGTCAGCAAAAGAAGGTATTGGATTTGCCCGCAGAATATATTCATCCTCCCTTTGAAAATGCACTGACCTTGTTTCTATTAAATACCCCGGTTACCCCCAATATGGTTACTTTGTTCAGTGTGGCTGTTGGCATCAGCGTTGCCTATTTGTTCTGGCACGGATATATTATTCCGGGCGTTGTCGGAGCCTTTATCGTGGGTATATTAGATGGCGTGGACGGCAAACTGGCGCGGACGAAACTGCACTTTACCCGGTTCGGCCGGCATGAAGCGCTGATCGACTATTTCAATGAAAACAGCTGGTATATCGCGTTGGCAGTCGGTCTCGGCGCTACTGCATCCGTTCCTCATCTGCCGGCCTATATAGCGGCATTGCTGGTTGTATCCGATATGGCCGATAACATCTGCTATACCTTGGCCGGGAAATGGTTCGGTAAATCCATTGATTTGTTCAGTCCTTTTGATGCGGCCTTTAGGCGCATCGCCGGGCGACGCAATATTTACACTTTAATGTTTACAATCGGTTTTTTGCTGGGATTTCCCTTGTACACTTTTGCAGCTGTCGCCGTCTGGGCTGCCGTGACGGCTGGTATTCATGGTATTCGCCTGATTCGATTCGGCAGGCATTTCAAAAAGTCACCTGGATATCAGATCAGGTGAGGTTGATGAAAAAGTTTCATATATTCAATCTTGTTTTTGGGGTCATCCTGTTGGCGGTTCTGATCTGGGGAATCGGCCTCGGCAAATTATGGCAGGAACTGGTGCAATTGGGTGGAGGGCTGATCCTAATAATTTTTATTGAAGGGGGGGCGGACCTGCTTCATGCGCAGGGGTGGCGGCACTGTCTGTCCGGCCCGCATCGGTCGTTGTCTTTTTTTCAAGCATACCGAATCCGACTGGTGGGGTCTTCCATAAACTATCTGACCCCGACCGCCGGAATGGGAGGGGAGGTGACAAAGGGAGCCTTATTGTCCGGTTACCATCAGGGGCCGGAAGCGGCCACCGGCGTAATCATCGGCAAACTATCCTATGCGCTGTCTCAGCTGTTTTTTCTGATTTTAGGCTCTGTTATACTCTTGCCGGGATTGCATCTGACCTTCGGGGTTTGGATGGCAATGCTAACGGGAAGTATTGTTTTGGGGACGGGTATCTTCGGATTTCTGATTGTTCAAAAATATGGCAAGCTGGGTGTTGTTGTACGCTGGCTGTCAGCGCATAGAATCGGCGGCAGACCGCTTCAAAAAATATCACATCACATCACCCAGGTGGATCTTTCTCTCAAGCAGTTTTATGAGGATCACCCGAAAGACTTGCCGCTATCGATGCTATGGCATATGGGGGGCTTGGCTTGTGGGACATTGCAGAGCTGGTGCTTTCTCTACTTGTTGACTGACAATACTTCCCTCGTAACAGCAGCCGGCGTTTGGTTTCTAGGAAGCTGGATGGACCTTTTGGGCTTTGCCATCCCTGTCAACATCGGTGTTCAAGAGGCCAAGCGGGTCATCGCATTTAAACTCGTCGGGATTCCTTCGGCGTTGGGGCTGACCTACGGGATTGCGCTGCGGCTGGAACAGCTTTTTTGGGCCGGCGTCGGCCTCTTACTCTATGCAATGCTCCTTGCAAAAAAACACGAAACAGATCTCGTCCCCAAGGGGGAGGCGAAAGCGGGCGGCAAAATCTAAATCGATCCGCACCGGAAAGAAAATAGGTCTCATGTCAAAAATATGCTCTCTTCTTCTTGTCACTTTCCGGAGTCTTGTCTATACCCTGATGGTCATGACGCCGTTGGTCGTGGGTACGATATGGGCATTGGACTGATGTGCCTTTTTTTGATACACTTTAGTCTGGCCAACAGCATTTTCCTTCCCTTAATCGTCGGGGCGGGTGTTGAAAATGGAACCATCTGAGAAGAATACGATGAAAGAAAAACCGATTTCAGTGGTTATCTGTATCTGCTTATTTTTTGTTGCTCGAAATGCGGCCGGTGAAATGAAGACCGTTAACCGGGATATCCACAACGCAGGGGGTTGAATGTCCAGAGGATTAGCATTTTCTGAGATGGTCGTCGGGGGGTACAAATTTTTCAGGTACCTGGCAACAGGCGGCCTTTTGAACATCAATCTCGAGGTGACCAAGCGGTGCAATGCCCGGTGCGGCTTTTGTGATTACTGGAAACAGCCTGCACCTGCCGAGCTAAGGGACTACGTCCCTGTGGTGAAAAAGCTCAAGCCGCTTTCGGTAAGCCTTACCGGCGGCGAACCGCTCCTCAGGGAAGACCTTCCCGAGGTGATTAACGCGCTGCGACGCAGCTTCGGTTTTCTGTTCATCTCTCTGGTCACCAACGGGTCGCTGTTAACCTTCGAGCGGGGGGTTGAATTGTGGGAAGCCGGCCTTGATCAACTCTCCATTTCTCTTGACTATTTCGATGAAAGACACGATCGGGACCGCGGCCTCTCAGAACTTACCGCCCACATTCTTTCGGTAATCCCCCCGCTTCGTGAGGCCGGCGTCAACGTATGCCTCAACATGGTGATAAAAAGAGGAAACTTTCGAGAAATTCCTCAGTTTTTGTCCCAAGCCGAAAGGATGGGGATAAACGTTTCCTTCAGTACATACAACGGCTGGCGAAACGCTAACAATAGGCATATGATTTCAAGGGAGTACCTACCGGATTTGGAATGCATCATCAGGGAGGTGAAGCAACTCAAGGTCCGTCTCGGCAATCTTACCACCGGCGATTACTATCTGGAAAGAATCCCGACGTTTTTTGCCCAAAAAAACATTCCCGGCTGCACGGCCGGTCTGAATTGGGTTCAGGTGACGCCCGATGGGATGATTAAACGCTGCTCCGACCATCCGGCGATTTGTCATTTTAGCCAATGGAACAGGAAGGTTTTCAGTCGTACCGACTGTACTCGCTGCTGGTATTCTTGCCGGGGGGCTGCGCAAGAACCCTGGACATGGAAACGATTTGTGGAAATGGCAAAAGGCGCCCTCTTGTCTTGAGCCCTGCGAATCAGTGGTCTTTGAAGGATTCTATATGACGATTGCCTGGTCCATCCTAACGTTTCTGACAGGAACTTTACTGTTGATTAGCCTGGCCGCCCTCGTCCTTGGCCATCTGGGGGCTTGGCAACACTTCTCCAAATCCAAGTTTGCGCCACTTCCCACCCCTCCGCCTAGCGTTTCCCTGCTCAAACCGGTGGAAGGCTGCAGCGAGGACACCTACGAGGCGTTCTCGTCGTTCTGCCGGGTTGAATACCCCGGCAAGGTGGAACTGCTGGTCGGTACACTCGATCGAGACGATCCGGTTGTTTCGGTTGTCGAACGTCTGCGCAACGAATTTCCGGATCGCCCAATTCGATTGGTCCCTGCCGATCTGCGGGGCACCAACCGAAAGACGAGCATTATGGAGGCGCTATGGCGCGAATCAGCCGGCGATTACCTCTTCTTTTCCGACGCCGACGTCGTTGCGGCGCCGGACTATCTCCAAAGGCTGGTCCCGCTATTGGCGAAACCGGATGTGGGCTGCGTCACCTGTCTGCCGCGGGGCATCCGGGCACAAACCCTGGGCGCCAGACTCATTGCCCTGCACTACGACTTCACCTATCTGCCCCAATGGATGCTCGCGCTGCGGAACACAGGCATCCAGTGGGCCATCGGCCATACCATGGCTGTGCCGCGGCAAGTTCTGGTGCGGTTGGATGGTTTCAAGCATTTCCTAGATCATCTGGCCGACGATTACGAACTGGGCCATCGGACAGCAGCACTGGGACTGCGCATCCTGGTGCCATCCTATTTGGTCGACTGTCTTATGCCGAGGGAGTCCATGCGGGAAGCCTTCCGACGTCTGCAGCGCTGGAAGAGAACGGTACGCCGAGCCTACGGCGCCGGCTTCCTCGGTATCGGCCTCACCTATCCGGTTTTCTGGGCGATGCTCCTGGTTCTGCTCCAACCGCTCTCATGGTGGTCCTGGGCGACCCTGGGGGGCGTGGCGGCCGTTCGGGGATTCCTTGCCGCCCGGCTTCAGTCGCGGGTTCGATTACCCGATTGGCGTCGCTCCTGGTGGCTGCTTTTATGGCTGGACCTGATTGAGGGCCTAACCTTCTTCGGTGCCTATACGGGAAGCAAGATTTACTGGGCGGGTCGACGCTATCGCCTCTTGCATGACGGAACACTGGCCGCCCTTAATGAGACTGCCGATGCGAGCACGAAATAGAAACGGAATCGGTTAATACTGATCATCATCGGAATTCCCCGTTTTCTGAATCGATCGGAAATTTCATAGGACCTAAGGGAGTTGATGGTCTATGCCGTAGTCGCTACCAGATCGACTGGCGTGTTAAAATCAACCGCCGTCAATTGCTCATCGATAAGCGTTATGTCCCAGTCTTTTGGTGTGAGGGCTGCAAGATACGGCAGGGTCAATCCGACCACCGCATGCTTTTTCGTCTTATGTAGGGTTAAGTTGGACCGGCTCCGATAATGAGACGGTTGTATGATAAAGAGTTTTGTCATACGCCGCTCTGGCTCACCCCACGGTTCTCATAAAACCGGATGGCCCAAAGGGCCGCTGCAAACAGGTAACTGCCGACGGCCGCCCCGATCAGAAACCAGTTGAGCCGATGGACTGCAGCGAGAACCACAATGAGGTAGGCAAAATCTCGATTACTCAACAGCACCATCAATCGGAGCGTTTTGGACGAACAGCTCACCACAGCCGGTCTCCGACGTAAAATACAATCATAGACGGCCACCGCACACAATCCGAACCCACCCATCAGAAACCCGAGCGCACGCAAGTAGCCCGCATCTCCGCTGGCCCGGTAAAGACCGAGTGCAATTCCTGAAAAAACCGCAAGGTGAACGAGGTTGTCGGTTACAATATCCAGGTAATGACCGAAGCGCGACTCCTGCAATTTCAAACGGGCCACTTCGCCGTCGACACCGTCTACGATGACACAAAAAAGAAATAATAATGCACCGAACAGCTGGGACCAGTAGCCGGGTTGCGAGAGCAAAAAGGCTCCCATAAGCCCGATGGCCACTCCGCATAGGGTGATTTGATTGGGAGCGATACCGGTATGAGAGAGACGCTTGCTGAAAAAACGTGAAATCCGCCGGTCAAAATGGCGGGCCAAAAAACCGTCATTGGCGGCCGTCTGTACGGATAGGGCTGAAGTCAGTTTTGCCTCTGAAGTCGTTATCCGATCATCTTCCCTGCCCACGGTATGGGGAAGCCCGGCCACCCCCGGGATGCGATGGGCATTATCCCGAATGCCGGCGGGAAACATGTTAGCCGACCATAACCCTTTCAGGATCGGCACCAGATCCGAAGGGCCGCCCAAATACAGACCATCGGTCCCGCTTCCGCCATTGGCCGGCATAATAAAAAGATCCGTGTTGCTCTTTTCTGCCGATAGAAAACGGGAAAGGGAGTACTGATCAATAACAAGATTTGCAGTTAGTATCAGAACCCTTTCCCGGTCCGAAAGCACAAGCGCATTGACTGCCTTTGCAACTTCGGTGGGACCGTCCAGCTGATGAAAGTTGGGCGCAGGAACAAGGTCTTCAAGGATTGGGACGAGCGGGTGGATAAGACCGAACAGATGCACCCTATCGATCCCCATTCGTCGAAGGAGAAGAATGAGTCTCCGAACAGCGGGCGTGCTGAAAACCGGTTGAAGCCCGTCATCGTTTACAGCCAATATGATAGCCGTTTTTTCCATTTATTTCGTGTTCTCTTTCCCGATGATTTATTGAAATGCACAGAGTTTTCGGCGGTCCGCGGTAGCCCATTACGATGAAAACAGTTCTTGACACCCGTTCCAATTTAGCTGTCAATACATAAGACTTATCCCCACGAAAACCCCTTCTCGTGATGGCTCAATTCTAAAATGCGTCTTTTTTTTGTACTTGTCGCTCAGAAATGCATCATTGATAGTCGCACTGATTAGGTATCCCACGGCGTAACCGACAAGGACATCTGAAAGAAAATGCTTTTCGGCTTCAACCCGCGCCCATCCGGTTAGCGCCGCAATGCCTGTGAAAACCGCTTTCAGTAACGCTTTTTTCTTTCTTGATAATTGAACATAATCAAGATTCCTTCGAGCCAGGGTCGTAAAGCTTGATGCGGTTGAGGTGTGTCCTGAAATAAAGCTTTCGTCATCGGATTCATCGGGCCTGATTCTGCCGGTTGTTTTTTTTAATAGTCTTGTTGTTCCGTGGGTTAACAATACCGCCGCACTCCCGACAGAGAGCCCCTTTATTTTATTACTCATCCATGGCTTTTCATCTTTTCCGTTGGGAGTCACGAAAGCGGTAACAAAATAGGCTACACCGGCAGCGGTGCTTAGATGATCGCTTGCATCATCGGCATATTCCGTGGAGCCGAACAACGGGGTGTTATCCGAAGCCCAATCGGAAATCCGCTCGTCCATATCATCAATTTGCAGAACCAATGAAGCCGCTACGGGCACCCATGTTTCAGGAGAACGCACCACTGTAGATGCGGCGTTTTGTATGATTCGCCAACCGGGAAAAGGCGTTGCATCTTCACCCCAAAGACGATCATTGGCAAGATTGGCACAACCGTGCAGACTGGTCAATAGAGCGATGCAAAGTAAACATATGGAAATGCCTTTGTCCGCCATGAGTCGCACTCAACAAATTAACTAATTAAACAATAACAGATCAGGCGCATTACCATGCACAATCAACCGGTAAGCAAACTGGATTAAGGTTATTCTTATATCAAAGCTATCAACACTTGTAAAACGGTTTGGCCAACCGCGCGCATACCGGTGAGCTATGCTCAAATCGGCCTGAAAT
>JAHEHB010000062.1 GCA_024644775.1 Deltaproteobacteria bacterium | reverse complement strand
AGCTTGGGTGTTATTGTGCCACCCTCTTTATAAAAAACTTGATAATTTCACCCTCTTGGTCGGTTTTTACGATTTCGTTTCCGCTGGTACTCGCCCATGCTGGAAAATCCGTTAGTGCTCCAGGATCCGTTGTATGCGCCTCGATTATCTGTCCGACTTCAACCTCTTTAATCCCTTTGCTGACCTTCACAACGGGCATGGGACATGCTAACCCTTTTAAATCCAATACCTTCTCGACTTTAAAATCTTCGCTCATTTGTTACCTCCTCAAAATTTTTGTCTCACAAAAGTGTTGGAGCCATGGAAACACAAAGAAACCCAATGTTATAGGGCTCCAGTAATGTATATAAACTATTTATATGAACAGTTGTACCTTGCTGTTTTGCGCCTCTTCCACGAATTTTGCGACGCCGCCAAAATTCAAGCGCGCGTAATCGATCATTTCCTCTCGCTTAAATCCCATCAGATCCATTGACATTTCACAGATGATGATTTGTACCCCGAGCTCCTCGGCCAACGCCAACATCTGATCGACAGATGCGATATTTTTTTTTTTCATCAGCGACTTCATCATGGCGGTACCCATGCCACCCATGTTCATCTTAGAAAGCTTAACATCGTTGGTTCCTTTGGGCAGCATCGCGCCGAACATTTTTCCCATAAAATCCTTACCACCGACATTCTTTTCTTTATTTCTGAGAACCGGCGTGCCCCAGAAGGTAAAAAACATGACCACATCCATACCCATGGCCGCAGCACCGGTGGCAATCACAAAGGATGCCAACACCTTGTCCATATCGCCACTAAAAACAATCATCGAGAGTTTGTTTTCAGGAGCAGCCTTCGTCAGGGAATTCAATTGCGTTTTTATTTCAGCGAGTTGCTGTTCAATCGATTCTTTATTTATTGCTTGTGCCTCCATCGTTTTCTCTCCTTTCTATCGGTTTCACACCATGGTCTCTTCTACAGCTTCCATGGTCGATCGAAGTGTTTCAAGATGCGAAATGATACTTTTTCTTTCCTCGGGAACCATGTGCATCAGAATTTTCTTATGAAGTGATACCTTGAAGTCCGTTATCTCTTGATACTTTTTTGTACCGAGAGAGGTGAGGCTGATGAGTTTAATCCGTGAGTCCTGAGGGTCTTCGATTCGATCCACCAACCCTTTGTCGATAAGCCCTTGAATAATGATAGTCACCCGGCTTTTGGCAACTTCAAGTCTTTGGGCTATCCGTTTAACTGTTAAATATCGTTCACCATTAAATAGCATCAAACACTTGAGCCCCGCAGATGGAAGCCCAAACTTTTTTGATTCATATAATTGTTTGTATTCACAACATTTTTGAATTTCTTCGACAAGATTCTTCAAACGGAGTGTCTGGTAATCCAACAGGTTCCGATTGGTATTTTGAAATTTATGATTCATAATATTAATTAATTTAACCAAAAAAATGCTATTGTCAATAAAAAAAATATTATATATATAAAATATCTATTAAATGATTATAATATTCAAATATTTATTTAAATTTTCTTATTTTTGTTAATTTTCGAATATAGATAATAATATTAACAAATAATAATCGGATTTGCAGTCAAACAGATTATCGGAATCCGGCAATATGTATTCTTTGATTGACTTTACCTTCCGGATACTTAAAGATGTTAAACAACCGATACAAGGTGAAAAATATAGTATCGTTTGTCGGTTGACGCAGCAATTGCGAATGATCCAACATAAAGGTAGCATGGGATGAATATTCTGTTCGTATGTACAGCGAATATTAGTCGAAGTTTTCTTGCCGAGAAAATAATGAAATATAAGATGGATCAAGTTCAACTCAAGGATATCTCTGTATCGTCGGCCGGTGTATTCGCAATCCCAGGGAGCCCACCGGATTCAAAAATGGTCGAATACCTTCAGAATATGGATATACCTTTTGATGAACACAAATCAAAACAGTTAGATGAGACGACTGTCGATTGGTCCGACATCATACTTACCATGGAAAAAAATCACAGGGATCAGATTTTAGCCTTCTGGCCACACGAAAAAAACAAGGTTCATCTGTTAAGTCAGTTCCTTGCCTCAGATCAGTATGAAGATGATGTTTCGGATCCCTATGGTTTGTCACCCTATTTCTATCGTGTTGCCATATCGCATATTTCACTGGCTGTCGACAACATCGTTCAAAAAATTCTATCCAATCGACCGATTACCTAATAGGGAAAATAAGGAAACCCTGAAACTCGTATTAATGCAGAATCCGTTTCCATCAGATAGTGAAATCTTGATTTGGATCACAGCCTGCGGTGGGTGCCATACCGAATTGGATGAAAGAAGACGGATCCCCACCGCTTAAATCTCCCATTGTGCTGGGTCATCATATTATTGGTAACGTGGACTAAACCGTCAAAAATTTCCGACACTTCAAAAAAGGAGATCGGGTGGGAATTGTATGGATTCATTCCGCGTGTGGAACGTGTGTTGCTTGTTTCAATGGAACTTATATTTTCATACATCTGAGCTTCGCAAGATCTTCAGCATAACCATATAGATGAAGCCCTTTGCTTTCGACAATCATTTCTCCGTCTTTTACTCCGATTTCGCCGGCCATGTACTCTTTGAGGTTTTGAATACCGGCCAGGTTTGCCGGTAACCCGCTCCACAAATCCCAGGAACGAAACAGCACTGATGTAAAATGCAATTTTCCGTCTTGTATTCTGGTATCGATTGACCGTAAACAGGGCGGATCCACCAGTGTTAAATCGGAAGGGTGGGCGACTTGAAGCACCATCTGATTGTTTCGCTCGCCAAAACGTTTATAGGTATCAATGACCCATTCAATCTGATTCAGATACAAGACCCCGTTTTCTTCACATATGACTTTTCCATCCACGTCTCGTTTGTCAATGATCTCCTGATTGTTTTCAAGCCACCAGGTCTGTTTGTCGCCAGTAATGGGTATCCGGGTCAGTCTTTCTCCGTACGTATATGATTCGCCTGGTTCTTTGTGGCTTGTCATCAGATATTCGATATAGGATCGATTGTAACCCTCTCCACCGTATATATAGGCTTCTTCGACCGGATTCGGAATACCGCATGCCGGGGGAATATCAGGTATCAGCGGTCGGTTGCCAGGATATACTACGTGTCCGACAAAATAATCATATTCGAGTCGGGTCTGCCCGGAATAGGAACCTCGGTCTACGACAAATCGTCTGCCGTTGTCCAAAACATCGTGTACGGCCTGAAACCAAAGATCCGGCAAATCCCTTGCTTCAATGGTATGTATCTTCATTTTATGGATGTCTTTGCGAGAGTGGTGGTGTAAAAAACGTAGGATGTTATACTCTACAAAATGCTAAATATCCAACACTGTTACTTCCAAGGCATTGGTTTGGATAAAGTCTCGCCTCGGTTCAACTTCGTCTCCCATAAGAATAGTAAATATTTCATCTGATTCGACCGCATCTTCAATCTTAACCTGAAGAAGATTCCGACGATCCGGATCCATGGTGGTGCTCCACAGTTGTACGGGATTCATTTCTCCCAAACCTTTATAACGCTGCACCACCATTCCTTTTTTTCCTTCTTCTAAAAGGTATATCAAAAGTGTTTTTTTATCTTGAAAAAACGTCGATTCGTCGTCTTTATCCTTCACAATCACGGAAAAAGGGGGGGTATCATATCTGAATATATTTCGACCCAGAACCAAACATTTTTGATAATCTTCCGAAAAAATAAGTCCTCTTCCAATCTTTACGGTTTGCGATTCACCCCCTACACGACTAGTGGGTGTAGCCGTAAAATAGGTGGATATATCGTTTTCTTTGTCCAGTGGTGATACCATCATTTCATATACACTTCTTTCTAAATTCCACGTTACCTCCCCAACGTTGTACCCACGTTCCATCACTGCGGTTCGAAGATCGGACATTTTTTCTTGATTTTTTATAAATGCCTTATCTGTCACCCCTTTTTTCATGAGTAATTCGACAAGATCCGGATAAATACCACGTTTTTCGAATCGAGAAAGGATTGTATAATATTCTGCAAGATCTCCTACAAAGGAATAAAGTTTGTGATCTTTTAATGCGGTTCCATTATTTCCGATTTTAAGACTTCGTTGTTTGCAAGCGTTTTTAAGGACATGATCGTTTAATTCGATTTCGCTCTTAAGATACGTTTCACTTTTCCCTTTACCGATCTTTAATAGAGGTGGCTGTGCAATATACAGATACCCTCTTTCAATAATTTCAGGGAGTTGCCGATAGAAGAATGTAAGAAGGAGAGTTCTAATATGAGAACCGTCCACATCGGCATCCGTCATAATAATGACTTTATGATAGCGAATTTTGTCAATGTTGTATTCTTCGCTGCCAAATCCTGTACCTAACGCGGTTATCATATTCCTAATTTCATCACTTTGAAGAATTCGATCGAATCTGGCTTTCTCTACATTTAATATCTTTCCTTTAAGGGGCAAGATCGCTTGAAATGTTCGATCTCTTCCTTGTTTTGCGCTGCCTCCGGCTGAATCTCCCTCCACGATAAAAAGTTCTCTTCTGGCAGGGTCCGATATCTGACATTCAGCCAATTTCCCGGGTAGTGTCGCCTCTACAAGCGCCCCTTTGTTTCGAGCAAGATCTCTTGCACGCTTTGCGGCATCTCTGGCTCTGGCTGCATCGACCGCTTTTGCGATAATCTTTCTGGCAATTGATGGATTTTCTTCAAAATAAACATATAATTTTTCATTTACAAGGGAATCCACCAGACCTTTCACTTCGCTATTACCGAGTTTTGTTTTCGTTTGTCCTTCAAACTGCGGAGACATTAATTTAACACTGATAATCGCAGAAAGCCCCTCCCGAACGTCATCACCGATAATTTTTTCCTTCTGATTCTTTGGAACATTCCCATTGTTTGTGTATTGGTTGATGGATCGCGTGACAGCCGCCTTAAAGCCTGCTAGATGGGATCCTCCCTCTGTTGTGTTTATATTGTTCGCAAAGGAAAAAATCGTCTCTTTAAAGGTGTCGTTGTACTGGATGGCCACATCAATTTGGACATCGTTTTTGTTTCCCTCAATAAGTATCGGTTTGTGCAGAGGCGTATGGCGCCTGTTCAGATATTCAACAAACGATCCAATCCCTCCCTTATAAAAAAACTCGTTTTTTTGATCGGAACGTTCGTCTTCGAGAATTATTTTTACACTCTTATTCAGAAAGGCAAGTTCTCTGAGCCTGCGACTCAATATTTCAAAACTAAAATTATTGGTATTTAGAATATCCGTATCTGGAGTGAAATGTATTTTAGTGCCCTGTTTTCTTGTCTTTCCAATAACTTTTAGATCAGACGATTTTCTACCTTTTTCATAGCTTTGATAATATATTTTACCTTCCGTATAAACTTCGAGATCCAGAGACTTTGAAAGGGCATTAACAACAGACACACCGACGCCATGGAGCCCGCCAGATACTTTGTAGGAAAGGTTATCGAATTTACCACCGGAGTGAAGCGTTGTCATCACAACTTCAACTGCCGGAATTTTTTCGGTTTTATGTATACCGACGGGAATGCCTCTACCATTGTCTGAAACCGATACACTGTTGTCTGTGTGAATGACTATCCGGATGTCGTTGCAGAATCCTGCCATCGCCTCGTCAATGCTGTTGTCCACAATTTCGTATACGAGGTGATGGAGTCCTTCGACATCCACATTTCCAATATACATCGCCGGTCGCTTACGAACCGCTTCAAGACCTTCGAGTATTTTTATATTATCTTCATTGTAGGTGGTATTGTCGTTGTTCATATTCTCATCGGCATAACTACGCTTAAAAAGCTTTTGTCTGTGGCTCCTTCAAGGATACATGGTTTTTCGTCGTTGACTATATTTATCAAAATATTATCATCTTCCATAACACTCAGGGTTTCAATGAAATATCTCGGGTTGAATGCCACCTCGATGGGATCCCCCTTGAATTCGATCCCAATGTCTTCTTTCGAATCACCGATATCAGGGTTTGTAGAACTTATCTGCAGCTTATCTTCGGAAAAATTAAAGATGACCCCCTTGTAACTCTCAGAGGATAGAATGGACATTCGCTTTAGCATGGCTAAAAACAGATGACGATCTAGGGGTACGATATTTCCCTGACCGGTGGCGATGATGTCATAGTATTCAGGAAATTCGCCTTCAAGGAGCCGAATAATGATGGTTTCCGAATCTTTTCTTATGATAAAGTGATTTTCTTTATAACCGACCTGAACCACGGTTTCGGACTCAAGGAATTTTCCAACCTCAATCAAGCCCTTCTTGGGAATCAAAAGACCTTTTTCAAGATCTGGATCGGCACCATCTTCCATTGAATAATCAACTTTTGAGAGACGACTTCCATCAGTGGACACCATTCTCACGAATTTTTGGTCGTCCGCATCAACCTTCTCAAAAAAAACCCCCATTATATGATTACGTTTGTCATCGGATATACCAATAACGGTGGATTGATCGATCATTTTCTTGAGTGCTTCCGACGTCATATTAAAGAATTTAACGCCTTCAATATGAGGAATATCCGGAAAATCCGCAGAATTCATACCAACAATATGGTATTCGATATTTTGATTGCCGATCAGGATCCAACGATTTTCAACCTCATGAATATTGATATCGTCAACGGGAAAATCTCTAATAATTTCATAGAATTTTCTAGCACTGACTGCGATCTCACCGTCGGATTCTACCGTTGCCGGGTAGGAGCCTTCATATCCGGTTTCCAAATCGGTTGCCGCCATTGAAATACTGGAACCACTGGTTTTGATCAACACATTCGACGTAATTGCAAGATTGCTCTTTCGTCCCGTGAGTCCCTGAATTCTCGATAACACGTCCGAGATGTCTTTTTTCTGAACTGTAAATTTCATTATTTAGTCCTTATTATTCTATTATAATAAATTAAATATACAGTTCATAATGGCTGTCAATAACTATAATAACTTTTTACTATCCTAATTTTATTATGAAAAAATCAAATTTGAACTGACAAAAAATTATGATAATTTATGGTTTTTTAATATAAACAAAATCGTTGTTTATAAATGATACCTTGTTGACAACGTATTGACAGAATATTGAAAGTGTCAACATTGCCAACCAATTCCTTATGGCGTTTTAAATACAGTTTTTATTATCGTTAGTTACCTAAAATAAGTAAATGGGTTGCATCGGCTTTTTAAAAAAAAATAATGAACATTCGAACGAAGCGGTCAAAAAGGGGAACTTCTTGACACATCGCCTGTAAAAAAAAATTTCATTTGCCGGCCTGTTCGCTATGCAACACATGATCGATTCGATCCATCACACAATATATAGTATTCTTATTTTTTTGATGTCAAAGTATATAGCGTATATTGTTTGATATTACAAGAAAAATTTCTTCTTTATATCCAAGGAAACCATGATATAAACAAAAAGAGCGTCAACGGAACTCTTTAAAAAGTGAGACGACAATTAATGACGTATATAGCAGATTTTCACATTCATTCCCGTTTCTCGCGGGCCACGGCAAAGAGTCTTACTTTTGAAAATTTATATATTGCCGCGCAGTTAAAGGGGATTACAGTCGTTGGGACAGGTGATTTTACGCATCCGGGTTGGTTTTCTGAGATAAAAGAAAAACTGATTCCTGCAGAAGATGGGCTATTTAAATTAAGAGAAGATATATTAAAAAAGTGCGATGAATCCGTTCCAAAGGCCTGCCGGGGATCGGTTCGGTTTATATTAGCTACTGAAATCAGTAATATATATAAAAAAAATGATAAGACTCGAAAAAACCACAATCTTGTCTTTATGCCGAAACTCGATGCTGCCACTCGATTTAACCAGACACTTGAAACCATTGGAAATGTGAAATCGGATGGTAGACCGATTCTTGGTATGGATGCCAGAGATCTTTTAGAAATCGCTCTTGAAACATCAGAGCAATCGTTTTTGATCCCGGCACATATATGGACTCCCTGGTTTTCACTGCTTGGCTCAAAATCCGGCTTTGACAGTGTTAGTGAATGTTTTGAAGATTTGACTTCTCATATTTTTGCTGTCGAAACGGGCCTTTCATCAGATCCAGGTATGAACTGGAGGGTATCAGATCTTGATGGACTTACCATGGTTTCGAACTCAGATGCCCATTCTCCGGCAAACTTGGGAAGGGAAGCCAACCTGTTTCACACATCCCTTTCCTATGATGCGATTAAAGAGGCACTTAGAAACGGCGATTCAAAGAAATTTTTGGGAACCATTGAGTTTTATCCAGAGGAAGGTAAATACCATTTAGACGGTCATCGAAAGTGTCAGATTCGTTTTCATCCGGAGGTAACCAGAGAAAAAAATGGCATCTGTCCTGTCTGTAAGAAACCGCTGACGCTAGGTGTTTTGTATCGGGTTCAAAGTCTGGCGGATCGGCGGGAGGGTGAACAACCACAAAAAACGACCCCCTATCATCGGTTGATACCGCTTTCTGAAATTTTATCTGAAATTCTACAGGTTGGTGTCAAAACCAAAAGGGTGAGTCAACATTATAATTCGATAATTGAACGACTCGGATCAGAATTAACGATCCTCCATTCACTTTCAATATCCCGTATCGAAGGTGCCGGCGTACCATTGCTTGGAGAGGCAATAAAACGAATGCGTAAAGGGAACGTCATTATTTCAGCCGGATATGATGGAGAATATGGAAAAATTACACTCTTTAAACCGGAAGAAAGAGAACACCTAATGGGTCAAAAGTCGCTTTTTCACGTTAAACACGCTTTAAAGCCATTAGAAATAGGAGATAAACCGTCTTTATTTCAAGTAAATAAAAATAAAGAGAAAGAAACTTTTGTAGAAGGCCCGTTAACCCGGGAGGGAGTCGATGATCTAAATGTGGTTCAGCAGCGTGCTGTAGAAATCGAAAAAGGACCGGTATTGGTTATTGCTGGACCCGGGACCGGGAAAACCCGCACCCTTACCCGAAGAATTGCATATCTTATTACAAAAAAAGCGGTTTCACCTGAAAACATACTTGCCGTTACCTTTACCAACAAAGCAGCCGAAGAAATGAAAGACCGGTTGAAAGCGCTGACGGGGTCTATGGATAAAACCGCGTTGCTCCCTACCATCGGCACCTTTCATTCTGTTTGTTTTCAGATATTAATAGAGTTAAAACAAAAAAATGTGCCTGAAATTTTGGACGATGTACGTCGTAAAGCACTGATAACCGAAGCATTCAAACAGGTCAAAAAAAGCGGAGTATCGGTCAAATTAAGGAAGGATGTGGCGGCAAAGGGTATCGTATCTGCAAAGCAACAACTTCTTTGGCCCAGAGATATCCTTAAGTCTTTTGATGAAATCGACAATATTTCAGAGTTTCGGTTGGTTTATAGCGCCTATCAAGATATTCTTTCCATTGAAGGTTTTTGTGATTATGAGGATCTTATTTTAAAAGTGGTGACCCAGTTTAAGAAAGATCCGATTTTACTTAGGCGTTATCAGGATCGGTTTAAATATGTTTTTGTCGATGAATATCAGGATCTAAACCAAGGCCAGTACTGTTTCATACGTGCGTTGTCACCACCTGGAAAGAATCTTTTTGTCATTGGTGACCCAGATCAATCCATTTACGGATTTAGGGGATCAAATGTTGAATATTTTAAAAGGTTTATTGAAGATTATCCTGAATCTGAAGTTATCCGGTTAACCCAAAACTATCGATCCAGTAAAACGATTCTTGATGCCTCTTATCAGATAATCAAAGATCATCGAATTTCCCCAACGCATTCACGAGTGTATTCGGCGATTGACGGAACAAAGCGTATTCGTGTTTTGGAGCTTCAATCGGAAAAAGCCGAAGCGGTGGCTGTGGGTCGTACCATTGAAAAACTGATTGGCGGCACCGGATTTCATTCGGTGGATTTTGGAAATATCGATTCAACCGAACCATCGGATTACCGAAGCTTTTCAGATGTGGCGATTTTTTTCAGAACCGGTTCACAGGTGAATGTGTTTATCGAGATTTTAGATAAGGCCGGCATTCCTTATCAGACGGTTAGCAAGGATCGCCTCTATTACCACGACGGTATATTAGATCTCTTATCGCTATTAAAAATGATCGAAGGTTCAGGAGCTTATGTCGATCTGGAAATAGTTGCACGCCGCATATTTCCCACCATCAGCAAAAAAACCATCGAAACTGTAAAAACCTGGGGTTATCGAAATAAATTCACACTAAAAGACGCGCTGTGGCACGCCAGACGAATCCCTATTCCGGCGGTGAGTAAAAAAAATCAACAGGATCTATACGAATGTATCACATGGATTGAGAACATAAAAAAGGCCGTTGAAAGATTCACAGTGGAAAAAAAAATTCGGTATATAACGGAACATTCGCCGATACACAAAATGATTACAGAGTATCCAGACATTGAAACCTCTTTTAACACAGTTCTTCACATTTCTAAATCGTATGGCGCTTCAATTCGAGAGTTTCTGACTGCAGCCGCTTTACAAACCGACACGGATACTTACAATTCAACCGTCGAAAAGGTATCATTGATGACCATTCACGCTGCCAAGGGGCTTGAGTTTCCCATTGTGTTTATTACCGGCTGTGAAGAAGGATTCATACCCCATCACCGTTCCGGCACCGACCCCGATGAAGAAAGAAGATTGTTTTTTGTTGCCATGACCAGAGCGAAGGAGCAGCTTTATTTAACCGCTGCGAAATATCGACGGGTTTACGGTAAAAAAGTTTCCCGAAAACTGTCACCGTTTGTGGTGGATATCGAAGCGCAGCTCAGACGCCATGAAACGCGCCAACCCAAGGCCCCAAAGAATAAAAAGGACGATCACGTTCAACTAAAACTATTTTAGTGTTTATGAAACTGTTTAACATCCTCGCGATACTGATCTCGCTTTCGGCAATTTTTAGCTATATCAACTACCGCTACATTCATCTGCCCAATACGATCGGTTTGATGCTCATTGCACTGTTGTTGTCGTTGGTATTGATCGCGTTGGGCCCCTTCAGTTTGGGTTTGAAAGAAGATGCCCGACAAATGTTGAATAATATCGATTTTGATGAAACCTTACTTCATGGCATGTTAAGTTTTCTTCTTTTTGCAGGCGCACTTCATATTAATCTTTCTGATTTGTATGAACAGAGGCGAATTATCAGTCTTCTTGCCACTGTCGGGGTCATCGGTTCCACCCTCTTGATGGGGAGTTTTTGCTGGTTGGTTTTCCATGGTTTAAGAATCGATATTCCCATAATCCACTGTTTTTTGTTTGGTTCATTGATTTCACCCACTGATCCGATTGCCGTGTTAAATATACTAAAAAAAGCAGGCGTTCCAAAAAGTCTTGAAATAAAGATATCCGGTGAATCGTTGTTTAACGACGGGGTTGCTGTCGTGGTTTTTCTCGTATTGCTAAAAATATCAACAGGGATGCATCCCATAACCGCAGGGGCTGTCGCCGGTTTGTTTTTAAAAGAAGCTGTAGGAGGGATTTTATTTGGGTTTGCCATCGGTGCTATCGGATATTGGATGCTAAAAACCGTGGACAATTATCAAGTTGAGATTTTAATAACATTGGCCCTGGTTACCGGTGGATTCGCTCTGGCCGATACCTTGCACATTTCTGGTCCCATCGCGATTGTGGTGGCCGGCCTGCTGATCGGAAATCACGGCCGTCTATTTGCCATGTCTTATAGGACCCGTGAGCATTTGGACATGTTCTGGGAGTTGGTTGACGAAATATTAAACGCAGTCCTATTTGTTTTGATTGGCCTCGAGGTTTTGATTCTTACCTTTTCAAAGAAATATGTTATTGCAGGCCTATTATTTATTCCGCTATTACTTGTTTCACGATTTATCAGCGTCGGTTTGCCGGTGATAATTTTGCGCCCCTTTCAAAAATTCAGCCCCCATGTGGTAAAAATACTGACGTGGGGAGGGCTGAGAGGCGGTATATCGGTTGCATTGGCGTTATCTTTACCGGTAAGTCCTTCACGAGAAGCCATTATTACCGTTACCTACGCCATTGTTGTTTTCTCGATTCTGGTTCAAGGACTTACCATTGGAAAACTTGTTTCAGCTACTTCATCGGTAGTCAAGGATTCAGAAGGTTTGTAGAACGATTCTGTCAAACATGGCAAATCGATTTTGGGTTTTGACGAATCATACGTTAAACTTGGAGGAAAAAAAGCGATGAAAGCAGTTTTACTCGATGGGTTTGGGGGTCGGGAGGTTCTTAAAATTGGAGAAACAGACCCAACCGCTCCGAAACCGGGCCAGGTGCTCGTGAAAGTGTTGGCCACTTCGGTGAACCGGGCAGACATTGTTCAACGCCAAGGAAACTATCCGGCGCCAAAAGGAGAATCGGAAGTTCTTGGTCTTGAAGTCGCCGGTATTATCGAGGATATCGGTTCTCAAGTAACCGGTTGGAAAAAGGGTGATCGTGTTATGTCCCTGGTGGGTGGCGGGGGATATGCCCAATACGCTGTGGCGTATGCAGACCACTTGATTTCTATTCCGGATGGGATGACAATTCCTGAGGCAGCGTGCGTGTGTGAAGTCTATATTACGGCATTTCTTAATATCTTTCTCAAGGGTGGTCTTAAGGATTCAGAGGGCATTTTAGTCCATGGGGGCGGCGGTGGGGTGAATACCGCCGCTATTCAGCTTTGCAAAACGCTGACTCCCAATTCTAAAATTATTATTACGGCGTCTCCTGGTAAAATCGATCGGGTGAAGCAGCTCGGAGCAGATTTTGTGATCAATTACAGAGAGCAGGACTTTGCCGAGGAGGTCAGATCCTATACCCAAAATAATGGCGTGGACCTGATATTGGATCATATCGGTCAACAGTATTTCTCACCGAACTTGAATTGTCTGGCAATCGGCGGCCGACTCCTTCAAATTGGGGTGATTAGCGGTGCTCAGGCCGACCTTAACCTCGCCCGCTTGATGGTCAAACGCCAGGAGATTATCGGTTCGGTGCTTCGTGCAAGGCCTGTTAAAGAAAAAGGAGAGATCGTCCATCAGTTTACCAAAACGGTGATTCCTCAATTTTCCGATAAAACGATCGAGCCGGTCATCTATAACGTCTTTTCTCTCAATGATGTTGCGGAGGCTCACCGGACCATGGAAGAAAGCCTCCATTTTGGGAAAATCGTTTTGGAAGTTCCACATTAGCCCAGATATCGTTAATTGGTTGATTCGTTGACTGGTTAAGTGGTTGCAAAAATAGATTTATCCGATATTTGCCAAATAATTGGACACGCGGCGCAAGCGCCTGGGCCGCGAGAGCGACTTCCACAAATATTCAATAGTCAATTCCCCGTTAAAACGGGATTTACGCTTCGCTCCAACCGGCTTGTCCGGGTCAGGTAAAAGAAACTGGATTTTATAAAAATGAATTTTTGCAGTCATTGTGGCACACCGGTAACACAACGCGTTCCCACGGGTGACGATCGTCCGAGGTTTGTTTGCGATCGTTGTGGAACGATCCACTATCAAAATCCGAAATTAGTGGTGGGCTGTATACCGGAATGGGAAGATAATATTTTGCTGTGCTGTCGTTCCATTGAACCGAAGTCCGGTAAATGGACACTTCCCGCCGGCTATCTTGAAAATGGTGAAACCATCACCGAAGGGGCCAAACGAGAAACACTTGAGGAAGCCTGTGCCAGAGTTGAAATCGTTGCCCCCTATGCGCTGCTCAGCATCGCACATATCAGTCAGATCTATCTTATTTTCCGCGCACGCTTACTCGATACAAACTTTAGCCCTGGAGAGGAGAGCTCCGATGTCAGACTGTTCTCGGAGTCGGAAATCCCCTGGGACAAGCTGGCATTTACCGTGATTATAAAAACACTGAAATGCTATTATAAAGACCGATCCAACGGGATTTTTCCGGTTCACACGGGAACGATATTTCCGACCGATTCGTCTCATCGGCACGGGTAGGTGCACAGTGTTCGGTGAAAAAAACCACGGATCCACACAAACGATTGATGATTGACTGGCTACGCGGGCGTCTGCGGTTTATCTCAACGAGGTTTTCATGCGAATTTTATTGATTGAGGACGATCAAAAAATTGTTTCTTTCATCATGAAGGGATTGAAAGCCGCGGGATATGCTGTGGATCATGCAGCGGACGGGGAAGAGGGGTTGCATCTGGCACTTGTCGAACCATACGATACCATTATCATCGATCTGATGCTGCCCAAACGAGATGGTCTATCGGTCATCGAAATGTTGCGGAAAGAAAAAGTAAACACACCGATTATCATTCTGAGTGCAAAGGACTCCATTGACGATCGGGTGAAAGGCCTTCAAATCGGAAGTGACGATTATCTTACCAAACCATTTTCGTTTTCCGAGCTTCTTGCCCGTGTCCAAGCATTGATCCGAAGGGCCAGCGGTGCAGCAGAACCTACAAGGCTATCTCTTGGAGATCTGTCAATGGATCTTCTGACGCGTGAAGTTATGAGAGCTGAAAAAAAGATAGAGCTTCAACCCCTTGAGTTTTCGCTGCTCGAGTATTTGATGCGAAACGCCGGTAGGGTCGTGTCAAAAATCATGATTATGGAACATGTTTGGGATTACAACTTTGATCCTCAGACGAATGTTGTCGAAGTGAGGGTTAGCAGATTGCGCGACAAAATTGACAAAGGATTCGATGCTAAGCTCATTCACACGGTAAGAGGGGTTGGATATGTTCTTAAAACACCTGACTCGACTGCGTGCTAAGCTGGCGTTTCGCCTCACTCTCTGGTATGCGTTAATTTTTACAATATCTTCCTGTATCGCGTTTCTTTTTTTCTACCTATTTATTACTTCCGTTCTTCGTAATCAGATCGATCAGGATCTGACAAAACAGGCTGGCGTATTCTCCTCTCTTCTATCGCGAGGTGGGATTAATGCAGTCAAAAGCGTTGCCGTAGTAGAAACAAAAGCGTCCGGTGAAAAAAAGATCTTCTTTCGGTTGCTGTATCCCACAGGAGAAGCGTTTTCTTCTTCCAATATGTCTTACTGGGAAGATATCGGTATCGGCAAAGAAGCGATACGCGCGCTGTTAAGTGGTGACGATCGGGTATTTGCCACGATTAATATCCCTGATCGGAATCAGAATGTTCGTATTTTATATACGGTGATCGGCCCCGGTATACTTCTGCAGTTGGGTCAGTCCATGGAAATAACATCTCGTTTTATCGAGGCATTTAAAAGAATTTTTATGGCGATCCTCGTCGTTCTGATTCTTTTTTCTGGAGCCATCGGATGGTTTATGGCTCGCAGAGCCGTGTCCGGAGTGGAAAACGTTACCCGAACGGCTCGACGAATCTCCGAAGGCGCTCTTGACCAGCGGGTTCCTGTAAAACGGAGAGGCGATGAAATTGATCAACTTGCGACCACGTTTAATCAAATGCTGGATCGTATTCAACAACTGGTGACCGGTATTAAAGAAATGAGCGACAATATCGCCCATGATTTAAAGAGTCCGATAACCAGAATTCGAGGGATTGCAGAAGTCACCATAACTACCGGAAGTACATTGGATGAGTTTCATAATATGGGGGCTAGTATCATCGAAGAATGTGATCGGCTTCTGGACATGATCAACACGATGCTTGTCATTTCGAAAACCGAAGCCGGTGTCCATACCCTAAAACCGGAATTGATCGATATCGCGCTGATTATTAAAGAAGCCTGTGAACTCTTTTTGCCCATGGCTGAAGACAAAAACATTCGTCTG
The DNA here is from genome assembly GCA_024644775.1 of Deltaproteobacteria bacterium. The sequence goes on along the minus strand of JAHEHB010000062.1, from coordinate 1,527 downwards.
GTCTGCAACACTCATGGGAGCCTACCGGTTACGGGTGATATTCGTTTGATCCAGCGGATGATCGCAAACATACTCGACAATTCCATTAAATACACGGAAGTGGCTGGAAAAGTAGAAATTCTGGCTGATCTAAACCACCAGCGACAGATCGCGGTTACCGTAAAAGATACCGGGATCGGCATTCCTCAGCAGGATCTCCCACATGTTTTTGAGCGATTTTATCGAGGAGATCAGAGTCGAAGCCGTGGAGGTACCGGCTTGGGATTGAGTTTGGCTCGAACCATAGCCCGAGCGCATGGTGGTGACATATCGGTTACCAGTCAACCCGGCAACGGAAGTACGTTTATCATCACCTTCGGAGATAACTTTCCTCATTAGACGGAGCCAACTTCAAAACATAACCAAATTGTAATGTTCCAGCCACCTTTGGGTCACTTTCCTGTGCTACTTTCCGTTTAACACGAAATATGAATAAATTCTAAACAGGAGGGTATTGCAATGAAACATTTAAAGAAGGGTTTGCTGTTCTTCATGGTTCTTTTTTTGGTGGGTGGGTTGTTGGGATATGGTTCGAATCCCGCAACCGCCACGAAAGGCTCCGAGACCATTATGGTTCCGGCCAATTTTAAAGAGCTGGCCGAAACGGCCCGCCCGGCAGTGGTCAACATCCGTACGGTTAAAACCCTGAAGGATGGTGGCCGGGTATTCCGTCACTTCTTTGGTAACCCCTTTGGTGAAAGGGACCCCTTTCGCTCCGACCCCCGGGGATTTGGCCGACAACCGCCTCCGGAATTTAAGCAACGAAGTTTAGGATCCGGATTTGTCGTCGATCGTGAAGGGTACATCGTGACCAACAACCATGTGGTTGATAAAGCAGACGAGATAACGGTAAAGCTCCACAATGGAAAGGAATACAAAGCAAGGGTAGTGGGACGCGATCCGAATACGGATTTGGCCCTGATTAAGATTAAGGGCGCTTCAGAGTTGGTTCCGCTCGCCATGGGAGATTCGGATAACCTTCAGGTTGGCAGTTGGGTGGTGGCCATTGGAAGCCCATTTGGGCTGGAGCAGACAGTGACCGCCGGTATCGTTAGCGCCAAAGGTCGTACCATCGGCGCCGGCCCCTATGACGACTTCATTCAAACCGATGCCTCCATTAATCCGGGGAACAGTGGGGGGCCCCTGATCAATATGTCCGGAGAGGTTGTGGGCGTTAATACCGCTATCATTGCCAGCGGGCAGGGAATCGGGTTTGCCATTCCCGTTAACCTTGCCAAAGGTATTGTCGAGCAATTGAAAGCCAACGGAAAAGTGATCCGCGGCTGGCTGGGCGTTGGCATTCAAGATTTAAACGAAGATCTTTCGGAGTATTACGGGGTTAAAGATAACAACGGTGTGTTGGTTACCCAAGTGTATAAGGGAGATCCGGCGGATAAAGGGGGGATTAAACCCAAGGACATCATCATTGCGGTGGATGGGGAAAAAATTTCCTCATCTCGACAACTTTCCAAAGAGATCTCAAGTTTG
>JAHEHB010000377.1 GCA_024644775.1 Deltaproteobacteria bacterium | reverse complement strand
GGGAGTTTGTTATCGGGTGCTGCCAACCCGCACCGTGTCATTATTTTGGCCTCAAAAATATCATCCGACATACATCAACAGGCGCTCGAGTAGAACTGGGGGTGCGAAACTTGTATAGCTAATAAATAGCTATCTATCTTGTCAATCTTTTTTTTCATTTTGAATGTTTGATGGTTTCGCAAAAAGTCGGAAGACACGTTTTTATGTCATTCCGGCCCCGCATGAAATACGGGATAAACTGCAACCGGAATCCAGTAAATTCAATGGCTTATAGATGTCGGTCGAAGATCCCGTTCTTAGCGGGGATCAAATCCGGCATGACGGTTTTAGGACTTTTTACGAGTTTATCAAGTTTGGGCCTCTGAAATTCGCATTTCGAATTGCCGTGCTTCGAATTTAATCCGCAGACAAGGGTCCGATTTCCCGCCCCTTGGGGCGTTAAGATAATTTACGGTTGATCCCCCGTGGCTTGCCGCCGGGTAGTTCATTGCAACTATACCATCGCTTCAACCACGAGTTCAGTCAGGTCTTTCACCACTAGATCGATTTTCTGTTTCCGGGCTCGGGTTGCAATGGTTCTTAAGCACTGCTGGCAGGCGGAAACCACCAAATCCGCGCCGGTGGATTTTACCTCATCGATTTTCATTTGAGCCACCTGCGCGGTGAGTTCCGGATTGACCATCTCCACGTTGCCACCTCCACCGCAGCACATGGAGAGCTGTCGGTTGTGAGGCAGCTCAACCAGTGTAAGCCCGGGGATCGCCTTCAGCACGTTTCTTGGCTCTTCATATACCCCGCTGTTTCGCCCCAGATCGCAGGGATCATGGTAGGTTGCGGTGGTTTTTAACTCCTTGAGTTTGATTCGGTTTTCTTTGATGAGTTGTTCGATAAATTGACTGGAGTGATAGAGTTTTACATTTTTCGGTTCGTACAAGTGTTTCCAGGTGTGGTAGCAGGACGGGCATGTAAACACGACCGCTTTGGCACCGGTTTCTTTGACTTTCTCGAGGTTATGTTCTTTGAGTTCGTACATCTTATCCGGCATGCCTGCCCCTATGAGCGGAAAACCGCAGCACCACTCCTCGCCTCCCAAAATGGCAAAATCCACTTCGGCCCGCTCCATGATGCGTGACATATTTACGGGGATTTTCTGCGCCATCGGAAAAAAAGAGGCAACACAACCCACAAAGAAAATAACCTCCGCATGCTCTTTTTCATAGGCCCGTTCCGGAAGATCCCGAATCAGATCCTGCCACTCCCCTCGTTCCTCGTTTTCATCATCGGATATGTTGTGTTCTTCTTTAAGAAATGCGGCCACACGGTCTGCAATTTTCGGATATAGCCCTTCGTTGACCTGACACTCACGGTCGCGAAATATCAGATCTTTGGTTTCCACCGACGACAGGCATGCCTGCCTGCAGGCACCGCAACCCAGGCAGGAAAAAATGGATTTTTCCGTTTCGGGACTTAATTCCAATCGTCCTTCAATAACCGCCCGGGTAATCGCATTTCTTCCCCTGGGAGCCGCGGATTCTTTCTTCTCCGCAAGATAGACGGGACAGCTCGGCAAACAAAATCCGCATTTGTTGCACTTTGCGACCTCATCATAAGACAATTTTTTTAGTTTTGTGATGTTCATACCGATATACCTCTTTATGAATTCGGCTCTGACGTGCAGAGTCCTACAGACTTTCTACATACCGCCCGGGGCTCATAATGCCCCTTGGGTCTAGCGCTTCCTTAATTCGTTTCATCAGGATCGAATCCGATCCGGTTTTCCCCCACATGGGGAGATTTTTCTTCATTTCAGCAGGAGCCTTTTGTACGACCAAGTTTCCCCCGGATTCTCGGCACTGCTCCAGCAGTTTTTGAATGACGCCTACAATCTTTTCTTTTGTACCATCCCCATTCAAAATAAAGTTAATCAAACAAACACCGCTTCCCGTGTGTGCGAGCAGGGTGTGGTTCAATTTGTTTTCCGACAGTGCACCGTTTGCATACTCAATGATATCTTTCCAAACCGATGTCGGGTAAATTAACTTGGCTGAAAGCAGTTCACCACACTGTTCGGAAACGGTAGACACCAGATCACTGACCCTTAGCCAAAAGGGAGGGTGTTCGTTTTCTGCAAGGCCGGCTTCACTGGCGCGGTTTGCCCGCATTGCGATTTCTCTAATTTCGGTTCGCATTCGGTCCACGGCTTCCGTAAACGCTTCAAGGGCGATCGCGCTTACATAGGCATCCGGTTTGAATTTGGGGATACTTTTTATATTCAGATTTTCAAAGGCCTTTCCATTCATGACCTCCACCGCTGCAGGCAGAAGGCTTGTTTCATGGATTTGATTTGAAAAAGCGGCGGCATCGGCAAAGTCTTTGAACGAGAACAACAGCGTTTCCATCTTCTCCGGCAGCGGAAGCAACCGTAACGTCGATTCGCAAAGAATTCCCAACGAACCTGCAGACCCCACCATTAACTTGGAAATGTCGTATCCGGAAACATTTTTTACCGTTTTTCCTCCGGTTCCAATAATATCGCCGTTTGCTGCGACAAAGCGGGAGCCCAATATAATATCCCGGGGCAGATTGTAGAGGAGGCGTCTCGGGCCGCTGGAATTGCTTGCGATGATGCCGCCGATGGTTGCGCTGCAACTAAACGGTGCGTCGATGGGAAGAAAACAACCACTGTGAGAGCGATCTGAACAGATCATCTCTCCGGATTCGGTGGTGAGATCCTCCAACGGCAGGTAACAGCGGTCTTCTTCTGTTGCCAGCCTTGCTTGGATATCTATAAATTTTACGCCGGCCTCAACGGTTAATGTCAGATTTGCCACGTCAACATCTCTCATGTGATTCATACGAGTGGTGCAGACCACCAAGTCGAGCCTTTTCGGCGGATTTCCCATGGAAATTTTTGAGCCGCTTCCCCTCGGCACGATGGCAAGATTTTTCTCGTTGGCATATTTCACAACATCTGACACCTGTTGTGTATTTTTTGGGAAAACCACTGCTTTCGATATTATATCATCCACTGCGTATTGAGCGATATCGTCGGCGTCGTGATTCACAAGCTTCTCACCAACGATTCCCGCAAGCTCGTTAACGATTTGAGATGTGTCTGTCATACAAGAACTCCTTTACGACATTCGTCACTCGTCATTTGTCTTAATTGTGTCATGTTTTAAACTTCTGCAGTTGAAGGTTCGGGAATCATTTTACCGGGATTGAGTACCCCTGCCGGATCGATGGCATTCTTTATTTTCCGCTCGAATTCGAGGTCGTTTTCGTTGTAGATGAATCGGGTTTCTTTAAGCTTTTCCAATCCCACGCCATGTTCGCCACTGATGGTTCCGCCCGCGTCTGCACAAATTTTGAGAATTTCACTGCCTAGTTTTTTTACGCGTTCCAACTCGTCTTGATCTCTTTCGTCAAACATAATCAACGGGTGAAGATTTCCATCGCCGGCGTGGAAGACGTTTCCGATGGGAAGGTTATATTTCTTCCCTGCTTCAAGCACTTTGCTGAGTACATCAGGCAGCTTTGTGCGCGGTACGGTTCCGTCACAACACAAATAGCTGGGTCTGACTTGGCCAACAGATCCGAATGCCCCTTTTCGACCGGCCCATAAAATCGCCCGCTCGGCTTCGTCTTTGGCTATCTTTACTTCCCGTACATTGTTTCGCCGGCAAATTTCCATAATTAGATCGGCCTTTTTGTCCATCCCGTCCGGCATACCATCCAATTCGATAATCAGTACACAAGCCGCATCCAATGGGTAACCTACTTTTATGGTTTCTTCCACTGCCCGCATTACGATGTTGTCCATCATCTCTAAAGTAGCAGGAATGATTCCTTCTGAGATGATTTCGGAAACCGTGTTGGCGCCGTCCTCGATGGATTCAAATATGGCCAGCATGGTTTTTACGGCTTCAGGGGCGCGCAACAAATTGAGAACCATTTTTGTGGCCAAACCCAACGTTCCTTCGCTGCCCACAAACAGGCCCGTCAAATCGTAACCGGGATTGTCCTGAGACTTCCCCCCTGTCTGAATGACGGCGCCGTCGTAAAGAACGATCTCGGCCCCTACAATGTGATTGGTGGTCGTACCGTATTTTAAGCAATGGGGTCCACCGGAGTCTTCGCCAAAGTTTCCCCCGATGGTGGATACCTTTTGGCTGGCAGGGTCAGGCGCATAGATAAACCCCTTTTTAAGCATTTCATTTTGAAGATCCAATGTAATGATTCCCGGCTCCACCGTAACCGTTCGGTTGGGCAGATCCACCTCCAGGATACGGTTCATACGGGAAAAATGGACAACAATTCCGCCTTTTACCGGGATTGTCCCACCGGTCAGGTTTGTTCCGGAGCCTCTTCCCAATATGGGAATATTTTCTTTATAAGCCAATGTCATTATTTTTGAGACTTCCGTTGTGGAGTTCGGCAGAACGACCACATCGGGTCGTGCCCTGTCCAAAGAGGCATCGTAACTGTAAAGCTCCAAGTCGACACCTGAAGACAACACATTTTCCGCACCTACGATTTCTCCCAGGCGCTCAATGAGTTCTTGCTTATTCATCGTTAAGTTCCTCCTGTGTGGTAAACGATTTGAGCGTTAAAATTGTGATGAGTATACCACAATGTGATGGATCGCCACAACGAAGTGGTAAAAATAATCTGGATGAAAACGGCTTATTTCGGGTTTCTATAGACGCTTCATCAATGGCTCGCTTTTCCGGGTCGTACGTTCCCTTGATGTTTCAAGAGTATAACCGGGAATCGATGAAGATTTCGTGGTGGCAGCAATGGCGGCCTTTAGGCTACTACTAACCTCTCGGAAATTCTCAAGCGATTGATACTATGTTTTTTTATCCGTTTCTTGCGATCCAGCATGGAATAGTGGAATGATGGAATATTAGAATAATGAGAGATAAGAGCGGTAGAAATCATTTTTTAAAATGGATGGAATTCCAACTTACCCGTCATTCCAACATTCCAATTGGAGCATAGCCCTTTGCTCAGATTTCGCCTACAATCGCCGTCTCGGAGATACCGGTATCAATTTCCGGTACCTCCGAGGGTATATTGAAACTGCCGTGTATTACTATTTGATTTTCGCTTCAGCGGCTTTGATCTCCTGAATGGTTCTCAGAATGGTCAGTGCGTTTTCATAGACCGGTGTATCCACCATTTTACCCTTATAGCTGACCGCTGCGGACCCCTTGGCGATTCCTTCCTCTTCAAAGACTTTCTTTACACCTTCCGCCCACTCGATCTCTTCCGCGGACGGTGTGTAGATGGTATGAGATGGTTCGATCTGACCCGGATGGATGAGCATTCGACCTTCATATCCCATTTGGCGGCCTTCACGGGTGCTCTTTTCAAATGCCGCCAGATCCTTGATATCGACAAA
>JAHEHB010000061.1 GCA_024644775.1 Deltaproteobacteria bacterium | reverse complement strand
GAAGCGGAAGGTCCACATAGAGGCTATTGACTTCCAGCACCGGATTCATGTTCGTCCCTCCGGTGTCGTGACATCCCGAATGCCGTCACCCAAAAGATTCATGCCCAAAACCAGGATAAACAGCGCGGCTCCCGGAATCGTGACCAGGTAAGGCTCAAAAAGCATAAACGCTCTCCCTTCGGCGATCATGAGTCCCCAGGATGGCGTCGGCGGTTGTACGCCCATGCCTAAAAAAGACAGAGCCGCCTCCAGCAGAATAGCCCGGCCGATCTCCAGGGTTGCCACCACCACCAGATTATCGACAAGGTTTGGGAGAATCTCGGTCAGAAGGATGCGAAGCGTTGAACATCCGGCTGCCTGAGCTGCCGCCACGTAGTCATTGCCCCGGATTTGCTGAGTGGATGCCCGCATGACCACGGCGACGCGGGCCCAGATGAGAAAACCCAACACCACGATCACAACGGTCATGGAGCCGCCGATCAAAACCACTACGGCCAGCGCCACCAGCACGGCCGGCAGTGCCAATCGAACGGTAATGGCAAAACTGACGATCATATCCACCTTGCCGCCGAAATACCCGGCCAACATCCCCATGGTTGTTCCGAGGATCAGCGCAATAAGCATGATGGAAAAACCAATAATCAGTGAAATCCGGCAGCCGTAGATAATCCGGCTGATGTAATCCCGGCCCATGTTATCGGTGCCCAGGGGATGCGTCCATGTTCCTTTTTCCTGCCAGACAGGGGGGATCATCCGTCTGCTGAGATCCTGGTGGTAGGGATCATGGGGTGCAAGAAACGGTGCAAAAATGGCCACAATAAAGGTCAACAACACCGCTATCCCGCCGATGAGAAACCCCTTATGCCGACGCATCCGCATCCGGATGATTTGGCCGGGGGTGGGGAATATCACACCTTCCCCCAGGCCGACATCAGGAATTTGGCTGTCCAGAACGGTTGTTGCCATACTATTTTACCCGTATTCTCGGATCCAAAAATGCGTTGATGATGTCTGAGAGTAGCGTCAGTGCCACGAAAATCATAGATAAAAGCAATACAATGGCCTGAACCACCGGCAGGTCCGACCGCCCGATGGATTCCCATGCAAGATACCCGATGCCGTGCAGGGCGAAGACCGATTCGATGACGATGGAGCCACCCAGCATGAAACCCAGCTGAACCGCGGCCAGCGCCACCACTGGGATAATGGCGTTTCGAAGCGCATGCTTGAAAAGTATCCGTCCCCACCGCAACCCCTTTGCCTTGGCGGTTCGGATATGGTCCGAAGAGAGCACTTCGAGCATCCCGGACCGGGTCAACCGCATAAACGCAGGAATCCCGTAGTAGCCGAGAGCGATGGTGGGCATGATAAAATGGGCGAAGCTGTCCGTGCCGGAGATGGGGAGCCATCGTAACCAAACCCCCAGCACGATGATCATGATCAGTCCGAACCAAAAAGCGGGCAGGGCCTGCCCCATTACCGAGATGGTCAGGGCGATACGGTCGATCCACGAGTTGGGTCGAATGGAAGCCAGGACCCCCATGGGAATGGACACCACCACCGCAAAGATCAACGCCATAAAACCCAGTTTCAACGTCACACCGATACGATCACCGATAATGTGGGTGACCGGTTGCTGGAAATACGGCGACTCACCGAAGTCTCCCTGCAGCGCCCGGAAACCCCAATCCAGATACTGCATGAAAATCGGGCGGTCGAAACCGTACTGCTCCCGGATGAGCTCGATCTCTTGGGACGTTGCATTCTCTCCGGCCAGAGCCACGGCCGGATCGCCGGACAGCCGGATGAGCATGAAGCTGACCAGGGAGACCGTGACGGCCACCAGAACGGCTAAACCGAATCGCTTTATGGTATAGATTAACATATCACACGGTTTGTTTCATCCGGGCGCAGCCGGATTTGAGCCGCGCCCGGAGTTCGGATTATTTCCACTTGGCGTTGAAGAAGCGCGGAATTTCGTCCGCAGTGGCCGAAAAATCCAGGTCCTTGGAGAATGCGTAGTTGGAAACCCATGTGAAAAGCGGGAAAACATAAGCTCTCTCGCTCATGAGTCGGAAGGCTTCCTTATATTTTGCTTTACGAAATTCCGGATCGATGGAGGTGTCCCCCGCCTCAATCAGGTCGCGGACTTCCGCATCACGGATGGTGTCATCACCGGTAAATTTCATCCAGTTGCCCAGAATGGCAGAAACGTCATAGATGGACGAGGATCCCCAGGTCCAAAAGCACACCGGCGCCTTGTGGGCCCGGCTGAGCTCCCGGAGGGCCGAGTATTTCATGTAGACCAGCTTGGCCCGAATGCCCACCTCTCGAAGGTAGCCGATCATGGCCTCGGCATAGGGCCGTTCACGGTAGGCATGAAATTCGATGTCGAAGCCGTTTGGATAGCCTGCCTCGGCCAGGAGTTTCTTAGCCTTTTCCGGGTTATATTCATACTTTACCACCCCTTCATCGGTGCAGCCGAACTGGGCCGGATAGCAGAGGGTGTGGACCACCCGGGAGCTTCCGCCCACCAGATTCTTTACGATGGCCGGCCGGTCGATGGCATGGGCCATGGCTTTTCGAACCCGAGCATCGGTAAAGGGTGTTTTCACCGCCGGTTTGTCTTGCATAAAATATAAAAACCCGACCCGCATGGTCTCTGCCTTTAACACGTTAAGGTTGGGCATCTTTTCCAGTTTGTTGGCCTGATCAATGGGGACGCGCCAGATCCAGTCCAGTCCGCCGGTCATGAGTTCGGCGATCTTGGTGTTGACCTCGGGGATGGTCCTAATTTTAATGGTGTCGATGCTGGGCTGCCCCTTGGGGCTTTCTTTAAAATAATTCTTGTTTCTCACCATGGTGATGGCTTTGCCCGGAATCACATCGGTCACCTGATAGGGACCGGTGCCGATGGGTTTGACGCCGAATTTTTTCATGCCGACTTCGAGATAGTAGTCTTTCGGGTAAATGGAGATCGGCCCGGAAAGATACTCAAGGGCGGCCGGAAACGGCTTCAACAGGTGAATTCGAACCTTGTAGGGTCCGAGCTTTTCTGCGGTCTTGATCCAGTTGAGATACCGGGCGACAACGACTTTGTTTTTCGGATCGTTCATATGATTGATGGTGAATACCGTATCGTCGGCATCGAGTTTTTCTCCATTCTGAAAGGTAATCCCTTCTCGAAGCTCCAGATCGATGGTGACATCATCGACCCATTGGTAGCTTTTGGCCAGGCATCCCTTGTACTCGCCGGTGGCCGGATCCCGGTAGAGCAATGTATCGTAAATATGGAAAGATAAAATAACCCCCTCCCGTGCGCTCTGGTAGTACCGGTTCAGGGTCTCGAGCTCTTTTTCCCAGGCCATGTTGAGGGTATTGTTCTTTTTATCCGCCCACGCCGGAGCGGCGATCCAGGCGTAAACGAGAACTATGATAAAGCCGCCCCATCCAATCTTTTTAAGTTTTGAACCCATCATGCTTATACCTCCTTTGTCAATAATTGTTGGGATTGCCCCCAAAGTTACCACCTCTCCCTCGGCCAGGCGGCCGAGGATCCGCTTACCAAATAAAGCCGGCCGGGCCGCCGAAACGGCTGGTCCGGTTTTCTGCAAAGACTTGCATGTATCCGTATCTAAGTAAACGTGTAGCACGTTTCAAACCGTGTGATTACATACGGGCCAGCTCGTAAAAAAGCGTCGCGCTGACTTTAATCCCTTTTATAAACAGATCCAGATCCATGTTTTCATTGGGCGCATGGTTCATTTCATCCGGGTTTCCATAGGGAATGGCGACCAGCGGTACATCCAAATAATCGTCGAAAAAGGCCAACGGCACGGTTCCCCCGCCGGAAGGGATGATCACCGGATCTTTTTCATACACCTTTCGTGCCGCCTTGGTGAAAGCGGGCGCATTGGGGTTGTCCAACGGTGTCCGGCGAGGTCCGCAACAGGTGAGCATTTCCAGCTCGAAATCGGCGAACCCATGTTTTTCCATGTGCCGTTTAAACTTCTGAAAGATGTCTTCGGGATCCTGGTTTTTTACCAACCGCATATCGATCTTGACTTTAGTCCGACAGGGGATGATGGTTTTGGCCCCGTCCCCGCCGTAGCCGGATGCATAACCAGCGATGTTGAGCGACGGCACCAGAGTTGTCATCTCCCAGTAGCCTACATCGTCGGTGATATTGAACCGTTTGACACTAAGGTCATCCAGATCGGCTTTCTCGTCAAACGGAATTTCGGCCAAGACCGCCTTTTCCGCATCGGTTACCGGCAAGACATCGTCGTAGAATCCGTCGATGGTCACTCGACCGCTATCATCTTTGAGGCTGTTCAGGAATCGAATCATCCGCCAGTTCGGATTGGGCAACGCTTCGGCGTAGTGACCGGAGTGGACGTCTCGACCGGCCTCCCGGTGATTGATTTCGACATAACACATTCCCCGATTACCGAAGGAGATTTTGGGTCGGCCCGAGGGGTGGATCGGGCCGTCCGAGTAGAACCCGATGTCGGCCTTGAATTTGTCACCCGTGGTCCGGATGAATCGGTCCAGATTAGGACTTCCGATCTCCTCTTCCGGATCGAACATGAATTTGAGGTTTACGGGCAGTGTACCGCCGGTTTTGAGTATGGCTTCCACCGCCTTGATGTGGGCAAACATCTGAGCCTTGTTGTCGGCAGTACCGCGTCCGTACATCCGCCCGTTCCGTATGGTGGGCTCAAACGGAGGGGAATCCCAGGCCTCAAGAGGTTCGGGCGGTTGAACGTCATAGTGACCGTAGATAAGAAGCGTTTTTGAAGCTCTCGGAGACGTTAATTCACCATAAATCAGCGGCGGGTTCGTATCCCCGCCCATGGGCATCGCCTCGTAACCGATGCCCACCTCTTCCATCATTTGGATCAATAACTTTGCGCATTCTTCAATGCCGATCCCCTGGGAACTAATGGAGGGCTGCTTTACAAAAGTTGCCAGTTCGTCGATAAATCGCTGCGAGTGCTCATCGATATAAGAATAGATTTTTTCCATAAATCGATCTCCCTTACGCGTTAGAAAGTCAGAAAAGTTCTTCGGTGGGGGCTGGAAACTAGGGTTATCTGTAGGCGACTGAATTCTTTGTGTCTATCTTTGACCCATTGGTATCGTCAAAGGTGCTGTCCCCCAAAACAGCTAAAATGTAGTTATTAGCGCATAGCATACGGTTTATAAGGCTGTCAACACGATCCATCCAACCAAATTCCGACATTGAATTCGGTTATTCTTTAGGCATAACCGAATTCAATGTCGGAATTTGGGTTACAAAGTCTGTTTGACACTCGCGCGTCGTTTATCTATCATTTTGATTTCAAATAATCCTTGATCATGAATTTTAAGCAATTTCTACAGAATTTTTTCCAGCCACAAAAATACCAAGACACAATTTTTACTTTGTGTCTTTGTGCCTTTGTGGCAAACCCTTATTAGTTCACCCGGCTTCGGCGGATCCGGGTGGAAGTGTCGAAATGGCAATTATTTTTCAGTTTTTTGTGGCTTTGGTGCTGATTCTCCAGGCGTTTATCGGTTTAGCCTATTTTATTTCCAGCATCTGGGAAAAAGAGAACCGGGCATCTGTCTTCGCAGGCGTTCAATTCGCCGGTATGCTCGTTCTGGTGGGGCTATTTTTTTATCTGCATAAAACCGGTTTTTTTGATACTGGTGCTGGCCATGTCGTTCTTATTTTTACAGTGATATGGGGAGGGTTTGTCACTTATTTTCTGGTAATAAAGCCCGATTCAAACCCCAAGGCACTGAAAGGAACGACCGGTTATATCGTTGGAAATGCGGAACGATTCGATGAAAGAAAGACGGTCTTTGCAAGAAACCGTGCACTCAGACCCGGTTCGGAGCCGTACAAAAAGTTTTACACGGAACATCCGGAACTTGAAGCAATCGATGCAACCAGAAGAGAAATGGGTGGGACGACCGGCAAACCCGGGTCCATCGACAATCCCCATCATTTGCCAAACGTTTCAGCCTCTGCAGCCTCTGCAGCACTTTCATTACATCTATCCTACCCACACGTTGTCAAACCTCAGACGAATCCTGCCTCTAAAGGAAAAACGGCAACTCTAAGTCCAGAAGAAGTCACCAGAAGAATCAAGGGCTATACATTGAGCCTGGGGGCAGAGCTTGTGGGCGTTACGGAAATCAATCCTTTGTGGGTCTATTCCCACAGGGGAGAAATTTTTCATGATAATTGGGAAGACTGGGGCGAATCCATCGAACTGTCTCACCGGTTTGCCGTGGTGTTCGCTGTGGAAATGGATTTTAGAATGATCGCCGCTGCCCCCCACACACCCACTTCCATCGACAGCATGGGAAGATACGCAGAAGGGACCTTTATCGCCACACAAGTCGCTGCATACATTGCCAATCTCGGCTTTTCGGCCACTGCCAACCATCTACGATATTATGATACAATGCTCGTGCCGTTGGCAGTGGATGCCGGTTTGGGTGAGCTGGGCCGGTTGGGATATTTAATGACTAAAAAGCTGGGGCCAAGAATCAGATTGGGGGCTGTAACCACCGATCTTTCTTTAGTGTCTGACACGCCTGTGGATATCGGCGTGGAAGATTTCTGCCGGATATGTAAAAAATGTGCAATCTGCTGTCCATCCAATTCCATACCCTTGGATGAGCCGGTCGAAGTGAATGGAACACTGCGCTGGAAGCTGAATGCTGAGACCTGTTTCGATTATTGGGGGAAAGTCGGCACGGGGTGTAACATTTGCATGCGGGTCTGTCCGTGGAGTCACGCAACTACCTTGCCTCATCAATTGATCAGAGAAGCGGTTTCCCGAAACAGGATCTCGAGACGCTTTTTTTATATAATGGACGATGTTTTTTATGGAAAAAAACCAAAACCGAAACCTTCCCCCGCTTGGGCAAAATATGATTGACAATTATTCTCATTTGTTTTTTAATAGATACAAAAAAGATTGATGTCCTATAGAAAAGCACTTCTGATATTTGGGTTCATTCTCAAACTCTAAGTAAATCAATCGGAAATACAGCGATTTCTGGTTGCGATTTTCAATTGATCTTCTCCTTGATAGCTGGCCGAACCGATGGAATTTCAGTTTGAATAAGAATCTAATACTGCAGCCGTTCGTCAGCAGACATTTGTCATTGGTAATCTTTGGTACAGTGAAGCAATTATCGTTATTACAAATGATGTTCCCGACAAATTAGGAAATTTCCTAAATCGTCTAGTTGCGGCAATAGCATTTCATTAGCCTTAATTACCAACATGAAAGGAGGAAACCATGAATAAACAACTCATCAACTATGAAACACTGCTTAATATCACCAAGGCCATCTCACATTCTAGAGATCCGGAAGAAGTGGTTCTGATGACGGTGGAAAGCATCAAATCTGCACTCGATGTAAAGGGGTGCGCGCTGTTTCTTATCAATCGCAAAACGAACGAATTGGAATTGGGCGCTTCATATGGATTGAGCGATGAATATATAAATAAAGGGCCTGTAAGTGCATTGCGCTCCATAGCACAATCTTTAAAGGATGGACCGGTTGCGATATACGATGTTAAGGATGATCCACGAATTCAGTATCCCAAAGAGGCAGAGAAAGAAGGAATTGCCTCTATGCTGTCGGTACCCATCGTTGGGGGCGGCAAAATAATTGGGGTGATGCGCGTTTATACTTCCGAGCATTGGGAATTTACCCTGGAAGATGTAAATTTCGTGCAAGCGCTGGCCCAAATGGCGGGAATGGCTATTAACATGTGCCGATATACCAAGGGATTGAAAAGCAGCATTGATGTTTTAAAAGCCATGAGCGAAGTCAAGACTCGAATATCTACCCGACGAACCCCTTATGAGGGGGTTCCCCAAAGCGTTCGTTCAGAAAAAATCGCTAGAACAGGATAGTGTAGGATGAAACAGTATCCTTGATTTTCCGTTGTTCTTAAAAAACAACAGGAAAATCGGTTCATTTTGGTTTCGGGTTTCAGGTGTCAGCACCGCCGCCGGCAGAGCCGGATTCATCACAATAAGAAACGAGGTTTCTCAGACGAGGATTCGTAAGAAAAGGAACTGAAACCTGGCACCCGAAACCTGGGATCTTGTCCACCCGAAGGGCGTTAATTTATATTCAAGAAAAAAACCGGTATAGTTGGGTAAGGTCGACCGGCCATTATCATTTAGACATTGCGGTGCGTAAGGCCGACGGCGGATCCAATTTGATGACGATTATTTAAATATGACCGGATTCGTAACACTTGTGAAACCGGGCCAGTCTTCAGCAGGGGGCTTCTTTTTACAGTACTCCGATTTTCTCTCTTACCCAAGAACGTACCAGCTGAGCCCGGTCTATACCGGTGCGCTTCGATTCTCTATCAATGACTCGAACATCACCAGGATCTAGTCGCAGTTGAATTAATTTCTTTGGAGGTCGATTTAGTCGATCAATTCCGGTGTTATCTCCTGAACCGACGTGCAACCGCACAACCGCATGGCCAACTCGAATTCCTTGCGCAGGATTTCCAGTACGCGTTTGACACCTTGCTCCCCATCGATTGCCAGGCCCCAAATAATCGGCCTTCCCACACCAACGGCTTTCGCCCCTAAAGCAATTGCCTTAACCACATCGGTACCCCGGCGAATACCGCCATCGACAAGCATGTCGATTTTACCATCCACCGCCTCAACAATCTCGGATAATACCTCGACAGTGGCCGGAACCGTATCAAGCTGTCGCGCCCCATGGTTAGACACAATAATGCCGGCAGCCCCATGTTCGATGGCAAGCCGCGCATCTTCCGGATGCAACACCCCTTTTAGCAAAACGGGAAGTTTGGTTGTCGAGCACAACCAGTCCACATCCTTCCACGACAATGCCGGATCAAACTGCCAACTTACATAGGCGGCCAAACCGGAATCGGCTTCCTCTTTTGGGAATCGCTCTTTTCCTGTCAGCATCAGGTTCTTTATGGAAAGGCCTTTGGGTAACCGAAATCGATTTTTGACATCACGTTCCCGGCGTCCCCAAATCTGCGCGTCAACCGTCAAAGCAATCGCCGTGCAACCGGCAGTCTCGGCTCGCCGCACCAAGGACATGGTTGCCCCGCGGTCTTTATAGGCATATAGCTGAAACCATGCAGTTCCGGTAGCCTCGGACATGACTTCTTCAATGGAACTCGTCGACAGCGTGCTAAGAATCATAATGGCGCCTGCCTTGCCGGCTGCCCTGGCTGTTGCCACTTCGCCTTCAGGATGGGCCATTCGATGAAACGCCGTTGGCGCCACGAGAATCGGCATTGAAATCGTTTGCCCAAGTAGGGTTGTGGTGAGATCCCGTTTACTGATATCGCGCAAAACACGGGGCTTCAGCTTAATCCGTTCATAAGCGGCATGGTTTTCTCGGAGGGTTATTTCGTCACTGGCGCCGCTGGCGTAATAGTCATAGGCAACCTTCGGCAACTTCGTATGTGCCGCTGTTTCAAAATCAAAAATATTGACAAATTCTCTTTTATCCATATTGATGCTATTTTCCCGTCGGTTCAGTCTCGTTATTTTCATCATATAGGATGTCCTTGGCGGTCGTAAACTCGCCAGCCTCGGCAAACGCGGCTGCAGCCATCGGTTTTTCGATTTTACTTTTATAGGCATTGTTGACGTGCTTTAGAAGTGTTTCGATTTTTACCGGTTTCTTGAGATACTGGAATGCGCCCAAGCGAAGGGCTTCTTTTTCGTCCTTTTCGGTACCGTGGCCCGATAGAATGATCACGGGAAGTCCAGGATATATTTTTTTCACATGACGAAGGACCTCTAAGCCATCCATCCCCGGCATTTTAAGATCTAAAACCATTACATCGGGACGCTTATCTTCGATTTTCTTTAAGGCTTGTTTTCCGTCAAAAGCAATCTCTGAACCGTGGTCCCGCATTTGTATCCGCTCCGATAGCGCCTTTACGAATTCTTCTTCATCGTCCACTAAAAGGACATTTACCTTATTTATGTTTTTCTTCATGCACGACTCCTTTCTTTGAGTCACCTGCCACCGACGTTTTATTTCGCGTTAAACTAAAAACGATTCATTTGTCTTCCGAAAAATCAGTTATTTTAAAGACTTCCAGTAACTCAATCAGCTTAATTTGTCAACAGAGTAGGTAAAGAATCGAAGTCTTTTTTATTGAACCTATCACAACTATCTATCCAGGCACGACCATTACCGGACACGGCGTATAGCCGATGACTCTCTGGGCCACACTTCCCATGACAAGTTTTTTTAGGCCCGTCCGACCGTGGGTTCCCATGACAATCAGGTCGATGTTTTTCTCCTTTGCATCTTTAACGATAAATTCATGGGGCTGATGACCCACACGAAGAATGGTCTCACAGGAAATATTTGCTTCTTTTGCTTTTTCCTCCACATTCCTGAGAATATTTCTCGCTTCTTTTTCTGCTTTTTCTTTTACACCAGGCGCTCCTTCCATATAGAATGGGTAGATATCCACAACGGTGATGGCAAATAATCGACTGTTACAGGTTGTCGCCATACTCAGCGCCTGGGCCACTGCAAAGTCGCTATTGCTGGATCCATCCACCGCAACCAGTATTCTCTCGCCTTTGGTTAACGGGCATGCCGTTTGTTCCGCCGTCATATGCGTTGTCTCCTTATGTCTGTAAAATCTTTTTAATATCCTCAAATATCTTGGATCGGTAGTGATCGACCGAAGCAGCGTTTGACATGATCATATCCAGCTGCCGGGTGTGGATCGTCAAATAACCGAGTATCTTTAAGTGAATCTTCATGGTCTCCACATCGTAATCTTCTAGCCGGGCAATCAATGTATCTTCTTTGATATCCACTTTAAAGTCATATGCTTCCAGTATATCCCGAACAAACAGCACCCGTTTTACGCGCCTTTGAAAATCCGCCGCACCGCCTTTGTACTGAAAATTGATATAGTTTTCTGTAGATCGTTCACTGACCATCGTTTCGACCGTTGAAAAATGGAACCCGAGTCGCGACATGAGGTTGCAGAAATTCTTGGAAATCATAAAATAGTTTCGATCCGCATATCGGGATCGCACACCCATGGTCAGGGCCGGATTGGTCGTCGCCTGAAACATCACCGACATTAAACCCTTCCCGTCGATGGCCGGCGGCCCTTCCCAGGGCAAGGCCGTTATCCCCTCCCAAAGCGCCAGCATCGGCTGGGAAACGATATTGTCCAGGTGGACATACTGACCTTCCACCTCTTCTTTGTATCCATCGTCTAAATTCAACACCCACCACTGCATCGGCACTTCGACAACCAATTGCTTGCTGGATCGTTCCGAAAAATTATGTTCCTTTCCGAAATTAAACATCTCCTGCACGGATTTTTCATGAACAAACCGGGTGATGTCATGGAGGGTTTGGCAGTTTTTCGGATGAAATTGCGGAGAATCCGGGTTCAGCAGGTTGAGGGGCACAATATGGCGACTGATTTCTTGAAGGGTATGATAAACGGGACTTCCCTCCATAAGATTTTTTTTCCTGACGGTACCAGCCTCAGATGAGACACGCCCCTCATATACCGCTTGCTGCGTTGCCGCCACAGTCACTTCCTGGCCATTTTGAACCGTTGCCATGATACCTTTTACTCCAAATAGAGCCGGAACTCCAAATTCTCTGGAAACCGTGGCAAGATGCCCTGCAAAACCGCCAGTTTCCGTAATCACCGCCACCGCACGATTCAAAAGCGGGGCCCATCTGGGAAGCGCCTGTCGGGTTACCAGAACCGCTCCTTCGGGAAACCGGGGAATATCGACTCCTTTTGCAATCTTGAACACCGGACCGGATGCAGCTCCCGGATTTGCGGTAATGCCCCCTGAAATCAGCGCCGTTTGTTGCCTACCCATTTCTTTTGATGGCGGCAGTGCTTCCGGCGCCGGTGAGGAAATCTGCATGGGACGGCATTGCAAAATATAAAGCGTGCCATCCGTGTCGACAGCCCATTCCACATCCTGGGGGGTTTGAAAATATCGCTCCAACTTTATGGAGGTCTCGGCGAGTTCACAGGTCCGCTGTAAATCGATGCAGGGCAGTGACTTTAAATTTTGATCCACGTCGGCAAAACCGACCCCCGCTTGAGGATGGCAAATCAATTGTTGATCTTTCACATGGATTTGTTTATCGATAATTTTAACCGGGCTTTCCTTTGAAATCACCAGCATATCACTCGTGGAGCTGCCATCGACCACCGACTTCGGCAATCCCCAGGCGCAGTTGATAAAGATAGCATCGATATTCGGATCCACCGGATCGTGGGTATAGACAACACCACCGACTTGAGCCTTTATCATCGCCAAGCATCCAACACACATCAAGATATCTTCGTCTTTTATCCCCCGATTGTGTCGGTATGTAATGGCGGAGAGCCCATATTTGCTGGCGACCACCGCTTTGTATGTCGGAAGTATACGATCGGTGTAAACATTCAATTCGGAATGATACAACCCGGCGAAGGAAGTTCCGGTCACATCTTCTCCCAACGCGCTGCTTCGTAATGCGACCGGTACGTCCTCTTCCGTTTGCATTTCAAGCTCTTGATATGACGACAGAATGGCATCATTTAAATCCTGTGGTATTTCAGAGCTCAAAATTAACGCCTGAATTTCCGTACTCAATCGATAGAGTGCATCGATGTCCTTAAAATCGGTGGATTGGAATCGTTTATCGATTTCGGTCTGAAGACGATTGTGTTCGAAAAACCGTTGATAAGCCACCGAAGTGATGACAAATCCCTCAGGGATACGAATTCCAAACCGATTTCGAATCTCACCGAGATTGGCCATTTTGGTGCCCACAAGATCTGCCATCTCCTTTCCAGTTTCGGCGAGCGGAATAACCAGACGCTCATCGTCAATCGGTGTCGGTGCGGTAAGCAACTGATGGATGCGCTGCTCGATACCCTGAAAGGCTTCAAACAAAGCACGATATCTCCCGGGGGTAAGCTCATCAAGATTACGAATCATTCGAAAGACTTCTACGGATACAGTCGTTACGCCGGCTCTGACAAAACTCATCCCAAACGGCTCCGTTCCTTGAAGGGCCTTCTCCATACCCGCCATTACCTCAAGCGCGTTGTTGTTCGCGTTTAATAGAAGCTTAAAATTATGATAGCGGGATTTAAACTCGATTCGAAGTGCATCGACATCGGTAGCGGTACTGCCTTTGCGTTTAAACAGCATATTTTTGAGAAACTGAATCATGAAAGACATTGGTTCCAGGCACCTAGTGCCCCAGTCTTAACCCCCATCCTTCGAACATAAAGAGAATGGCAAATCCGTACCAAAGTGTATAGACAACATAAAAAAAGAGGGAAAACATAACAATGCCGAACCGATCGGAGATTTTTTGGGGTTCGATGCCGTAATAATTATAAGCCGTTTCAATGGCTTTTTTGCCAACCAGGTCAACTGCTTGGGCGGCTCCAAATTGTTTTTGTTTCTTTAGAACTTTATCCATGCCCTGCAGGGCTTTCCACCAGTTAAACATTACCTGTCTTTCAGGGTAGCCGTATTTTTCTGATAGTTTACGGCCGTCGTTGTGGTACATAACATCTGCATCCGTGAGGCTGTTTTCAAGTATTTTGCCTAAATCGCCGGCAATTTGAAGCCTGTCGTCGGAGATCTCAACAGATGCACGACTTTGCTTGAATAAAGCCGCCGTCTGATCTGCTTGGATTCCACTCGTCATGGGAAGGGTTACCTGAATGGAAGTCCCCCCAAACTTGTCGGTTTCCTCCCGGACCTTGGGTATGTAGTATGCGGATCCCTTCGAAATTGAATTATAGAGGGAATCCAAATAATCGAGTGCGTTCTTACCGCCGAAAATCGGCATAAACATCATAATGAAAATCACGATAAAACCGCCGAATAGACCCATACCGCCGTAAAACTCTTTTCGACTCGCAATCATCAGGACACCCCCCCGTCTTTCAGCAGACGTAAGTTCTTAAAAAAGGTACCGATCACCCAGACCGAGAACCCGCCGATGACGACAAAAAATGCCCAAATCCCGATGGTATCCAGAACGGTTCCGGCTGTTTTTGGCAGTGGTATGATTTCGATGGCTGCCAGTTTGGAAGGCAACGAGAAGATCCGGTTTACAAATCCGGCAAGAACCGCCATGGCATAAAACCCTCGAATGGTGATGCCCGGCACGACCTTGGTGACCAAGGCTCCGATCTGAATACCCAGCAAAGAACCCAACAGCATCCCCATGGCCAGCGTATAGAAGATAAAACCGTATATGGCGTATTGGCTTACGGATGCATATCCTGCGGTAAAAATAATCTGGAAAATGTCCGTACCCACCGTTGTCATGGAAGAAACCCCCAGCACATAAACAAAGATGGGAAAGGTCAAAAAACCGCCCCCAACTCCCATGATGCCGGCTGCAAACCCCACCAGAGCACCGCTGAGTACCAGAAACACCCAGGAAATGCTTCGTCCCCCGGGGGTCAACCCGTGGTCGAATGTTATCATGGGCGCGATTTTTAACGATTGAAGTTTTCTGGCAAGGTTTCTCATGTCGGCCCCTTCGGCCTTACCTCCATGGGCATCACCGATATCGGCGGTTTTTCTGGCCTTGAGAAAGTCGATCAGCGCGTACAGGCCCAAAAATCCGAGCATAAAAGAATAGACCGTCGAAATAAAGGCATCGCTCAGCACCGGGTTAATTTCATAGAGTAGGCGATTGATCACCCCACCGGCAGTCGCACCGATAATCGCCCCGATCAAAAAAACAGCGGCAAGTGCAGCTGATACGTTTCCCAGTTTTCGGTGAATCACACTTCCCATAATCGCCTTAGCAAAAATGTGAAACAGGTCCGTTCCAACCGCTAATATCCCTTTAATACCTGCGCTCATCAACGCCGGTGCAATGATGAATCCACCGCCCGCACCGATACAACCCGTAATGAGTCCGGCTCCCAAACCGATAAAAATTGATACGATAAAGATGCCGGTGCTATAAAACGCCGGGCTGTATGCCTTTTTACCGCCAAGCAATTCAGGCAACGCCCCGTTAACCTCATCAGCAAAGGTAAACCCCCCAATCAGAATTGGGAGCAACAGCAGCCCGAGAAGTATTAACCGCTTTGGGTTGCGAAGGATATTGTTGGATATTTCAAGTTCCCATCCGGCGTGTGCTTTGGCACCTTCCATCATGAATTTTCCCCACTGTCTGAAAAAATTCATTTCTATTCAACTCCTCTTCCGACAATCCTATTTAAAAAAGTCAATTCATCTTCTAATCAAATGTTTTCTTTAAATTCTTTATTTTCTCCTCCTGGAGTGATTTTCTTCTATACGCATCCGTTAATTTATAAACAAGTTCTTCCGTGCTTATGGACTTTAAAATATAATCAAACGCACCGAGCTCCATGCCCCGTATCGCCAGGGATAAATCTGCTCGATCCGCGAACAGAATGACCTCCACCAACGGATCCATCTCTTTGATTCGCCTCAGCGTTTCAAAACCGTTCAATCCCGTCAGCATGTTATTGAGAACGACCACATCGATCTGTTTTTTCGCAATTTCCGACAGCACGCCCTTTTCTGTGGAAACTCTACGGATATACATTCCTTGCCGGGTTAATTTCGTCTCAAGAGAAATATTCTCTTCAGATTCATCATCAACGAGCAAAACGGCAACGTTATCCATCGTTTCTATGGTCCGTCCTTATCCGTATCGGCATCTTCGGTGGGAAGCCGTTTGGATTTCAAACGCTGACCCCTGTAAAAAAAATCATGGACCGGTGAAATCAACCGACCCCAACCCCGGCGTTTCGGTCCCCTCGTAACCGATGCATGTAGTGTTTTTTCTTTCTGGGTGACCTTGTGACCGTAGGCCAGTTTTATCTTTTCTACCAGAACGTCCACTTCCGCCGGCTTTATGAGATAATCGTATGCTCCCAATTCCATGCCTTCCATGGCCGTGTCCACACGGGCATGACCCGTAAGCATGATGATGTGAGACAGTGGATCAATCTTCATGATTTCCTTCAACGTGTCGATCCCGCTCTTTCCCGGCATCAACACGTCCAAAAGGATCACATCAAAATCTTTTTCCTGAGTAATCTCAACGGCCGCTTCACCGCTTAAAACCGAAGTGACGTCAAAATCCCTAAGTTCGAGACGCTGACATAAAATTTCGGCAAAGGTTTTTTCATCATCTACGAGAAGCACGCGGATATTCATGAACCGTCCTTAGAAATAAATTATTGAATCTTTTCTGGAAAATGAATAAAGATCCCGCGGGTCTGCTCATCTTCTTTGGCCGACCCGCCCAAATCGGCAACAAGCTTTTGAAACACCCCCCATTTTTCGGTTTCTGATAGTGCCCTGACGAAAGAAGATGGGAGGGAATCAGGGGTTTCACATACCATGTGAATA
Organism: Deltaproteobacteria bacterium; assembly: GCA_024644775.1. The sequence continues at coordinate 962 of JAHEHB010000061.1, read as the reverse complement.
ACTGGTTGCCCGGCTTTTTCCAGCGGAGTCAACGTTATTTCGCCGCCATCAGGCATATGATGCAGGCAGCATTCAAATCCTGCAAACAGGGCCATCAGCAGCAGAACCGGCCGTGTGATTATTTTATATGAAAAATCGGAAGCCGAGTATTTCAATGCAACATTTTGAAGTCTGGCAAATCGTTGGGCGAGTCCAACGAAATGCCCGGTAATATCCGATAAATGGATTGCTCTGATATCTTCATCCGGTTCATGTGAAAATCGATTCAGCTGATGGGCAATATCGATACCTCGTTGTATTTGCTTCTGAGTTGTAACCAGGAGATCTTGAAGTTTTTTCCGATTCAAAACAGAAGAGTCCCCGGACATATTCAGAAAGTCTTCCATGAGGCCGGTAGATTCGTTGATAATGGCCAGAACATTTTGCATCTCATGGGAAATACCTGCTGTGATCTTCCCAAAAAACGCGATTTCTCTGTTATCGTTCTCTTTCATCGTTTATTTCGGTATTCATGCCGTCGTGTATTTTTTGTATCAACTCATCGATATTTAGGGGTTTTATCAAGTAATCAAACGCCCCCTTGCGGATGCCCTCTTCCCCTTGTGTCTTCGATCCACGCCCGGTGAGCAGGATCACCGGAAGCTGAGTATGTTTTGTTTTGATTCTTTGAAGCACATCGATTCCCCCTAATCCGGGCATCATCACATCCAGTACCACCAAATCGGGAGGAGACTTCTCAATCGTTTCGAGTGCACGCTCACCGCTGGTGGCAATCTGAGTGTTGATGCCTCGCAGTTCGAGTCGTTCTGCTAACGTCGATATAAAATCTTCTTCGTCGTCCACCAGCAGTACCTTAATAGGGTTCATGATCTCTCTATGTTTTTGTTTTCTTTGGAGTTATGGGTAAGTATAAGGTAAAGGTGGTGCCCTCGCCCTCAGTGCTCTGTACTTTTATCTCGCCA
>JAHEHB010000060.1 GCA_024644775.1 Deltaproteobacteria bacterium | reverse complement strand
CAGAGGATATCTCCATAAAGCCACTCTATACGGCCGAAGATCTTGAGAAGCTGGAGTTTGTCAATGGGCTTCCCGGACAAGCACCTTTTGTTCGGGGCCCCCGAGCCACCATGTATTCGGGAAGACCTTGGACGATTCGCCAATATGCCGGTTTTTCCACAGCAAAGGAATCGAATGAATTTTATCGAAAATGCCTGGCTGCCGGCCAGAAGGGTTTATCTGTGGCCTTTGATCTTGCCACCCACAGGGGCTACGATTCCGATCATCCAAGGGTACTGGGAGACGTGGGAAAAGCGGGGGTGGCCATCGATTCTGTGGAAGATATGAGAATTCTTTTTGATCGGATTCCACTGGATGTCATGTCGGTTTCAATGACCATGAACGGGGCGGTATTGCCCGTTCTTGCCAACTATATCGTCGCAGCAGAAGAACAAGGGGTCCCGCAGGAAAAACTGACCGGTACCATTCAGAACGATATCTTGAAAGAATACCTGACGCGAAATACCTACATCTATCCTCCAGAGCATTCCATACGAATCGTTGCCGATATTATCGAATATTGTTCAAAACACATGCCCCGATACAATACCATCAGCATTAGCGGCTATCACATGATGGAAGCCGGGGCAAATTCGGTACTGCAATTGGCCTTTACCATGGCTGACGGATTGGAATATGTAAGGGCAGCTCTTGGCAAAGGCCTTGACATTGATGCATTCGCACCGCGGCTCTCGTTTTTTTTTGGCATCGGAATGAACTTTTTTATGGATATTTCGATGCTGAGAGCAGCCCGTTTACTGTGGGCAGAACTGATGCTTCAATTCGATCCAAAAGATCCCAGGTCTCTCATGTTAAGAACTCACAGCCAGACCTCCGGTTGGAGCCTCACGATGCAGGATCCTTACAATAATATTGTTCGGACCACCCTTGAATGCCTGTCGGCTGTTCTGGGAGGAACCCAATCGCTTCATACCAATTCCTTTGATGAAGCCGTCGGGCTTCCGACTGACTTTTCTGCGCGCATTTCTCGAAACACTCAGATCATTGTACAGGAGGAGTCTCAAATATGTCGTGTCGTAGATCCATTGGGCGGATCTTATTATGTCGAGTCTCTCACCCATTCCATCGCTGACGCGGCACGAAAAATAATAAATGAAGTAGAAGACCTAGGCGGTATGACCAAGGCGATCATGTCCGGGATGCCGAAGTTGAGAATCGAAGAATCTGCTGCAAAAGCCCAGGCGAGGATTGACCAGGGCAATGACGTTATTGTGGGCGTAAACAAATATCGGATCGATGAAGACGTCGATATTGACGTATTTGAGGTTCCACCAACGGTTCGGGATGAACAAATCTCACGATTAAAAGAGATCAAGGCAAAAAGGGACCATTCATCCGTAAAAACGTCGCTGAACGCCATCACCCGCGCTGCAGAATCAAATGACAACTTGCTTGCGGCGTGCATTTCCGCGGCCAGAGCTCGCGCAACGGTGGGGGAGATATCGGATGCAATGGAAAAGATCTTCGGGCGCTATGTGGCAACGACACAGTGTGTTTCCGGTGTATATGCCGCCGAATTCGGAGACAGCGAAATTATTGCTTCGATTCGAAAACGGACCGATACATTCTTGAGTAAAGAAGGAAGACGCCCCAGAATGCTGGTTACCAAAATGGGGCAAGACGGCCATGACCGCGGGATCAAGGTGGTTGCCACCGGCTTTGCCGACCTTGGCTTCGATGTGGATATCGGCCCCATGTTCCAAACACCGGAAGAAGCCGCTAAAATGGCCATTGAAAACGACGTTCATGTGGTGGGTGTCTCCTCGCAGGTTGCCGGCCATAAGGTTTTGGTTCCCGAACTGATTTCGTCACTGAAAAAAGAGGGGGGTGAAGAAATCCTAGTCGTTGTTGGGGGTATTATACCTGCGGTAGATTTTGATTTCCTATTTAAAAAAGGAGTTGCCTGTGTGTTTGGCCCTGGAACATCGATTACAAACGCTGCAAATCAGGTGTTGAATGCACTCGAAAAAAAGCAATAATGTTTTTATGAAAACAATCAGTGATAAGTGAAGGTTCTTGTGAAACCAAATACCCCCCAAACATATGTAAAAGGGGTGCTGGAACGAAACCGACGCATGCTTGCAAAAACCATCACGTTAATTGAAAGCGCGCTTCCGGAGCATCAAGCGCTTGCAAGAACGATTCTTGACCAATTGCTCCCCTACACCGGAAAGTCGATTCGGCTCGGCATCACCGGAGTACCCGGTGTGGGAAAGAGCACGTTCATTGAGAGCATGGGGGGGATGCTCGTGGGAAAAGGGCATTGTGTCGCTGTACTTGCCGTCGATCCAAGTAGCGCAAAAAGCGGCGGAAGTGTTATGGCAGACAAAACACGCATGGAAAAATTGTCCGCGCACCCTTCTGCGTTTATCCGCCCGTCCCCTTCGGGAGGCACGCTGGGAGGGGTTGCTAGAAAAACCCGGGAAACGATGCTCATTTGCGAAGCTGCCGGTTTTGATGTGTTGATTATCGAAACCATGGGGGTTGGACAATCGGAAACTAAAGTGGCTTCCATGGTGGATTTTTTCTTAGTATTGATGCTGGCCGGAGCAGGAGATGAGTTTCAAGGAATCAAGAAGGGGGTTCTCGAAATGGCAGATGCCCTGACTATTAATAAAGCAGACGGGGATAACCTTGAAAATGCAAAAAAAGCCAGCAAGGCTTATACAACCGCCTTGAGCCTTTTGCATCCCCCCTCCCCTTCGTGGAAACCACCGGTACTGACCTGTAGCGCACTGGAGATGTCTGGAATTGAAGACATATGGAAGACGGTTATCGACCATAATAAAAAGCTTTCCAACACCGGAGAGCTGCGGGAAAAACGTCGGCAACAGTCTCTGGATTGGATGTGGTCCATTGTGGAAGACGGGTTGAAAGAGCGATTTTACATGCACCCCTATGTTAAAAGTTTACTTAGAAAGGTTACACGGGAGGTGGAAAAGGGCGTTACAGCCCCCACGGATGCTGCTTATGCGCTGCTTTCGCTGCTTGACGATAAGAATTTATATTCACTGGGATAATGAAAGAGATTTCAATATATTGTAGAAATTCCGAGATGTTTTTTTGGGTTCTGAAAGCCAAAGTATTTCGCAGCGAATACGAAAGGGATGTTAAATGGGTACCATAGAAGAGAAAATTAACGATCTGAGAGAACGTGAAGATAAGATCCGCCGGATGGGAGGTAAGAAAGCGGTTTCAACCCAGCGTGAAAAAGGAAAGCTCACAGCACGTGACCGACTCCACCTATTTTTTGATACCGGAACCTTTCGCGAAATCGATATGTTTGTCAATCATCGGTGTGTCCAATTCGGTATGGAGACCGTGGAGATCCCTTCCGATGGTGTTGTCACGGGGCATGGAAATGTGAACGGACGACCGGTATTCGCATTTGCTCAGGATTTTACCGCCAGAGCCGGCAGTCTTGGGGAGATGCACGCAAAGAAGATCTGCAAAGCCATGGATCTTGCGCTCAAAGCGGGTGTGCCGTTTGTAGGAATGAATGACTCGGGGGGAGCGCGAATTCAGGAAGGTGTCGATGCGCTCGCAGGATATGGAGAAATTTTTTATCGGAATTCCTTGGCATCGGGTGTTATCCCTCAAATATCGGCGATTATGGGGCCCACCGCTGGTGGCGCTGTGTATTCACCGGCGATGACAGACTGGGTATTTATGGTTAAGAACACCGGCTACATGTTTATCACCGGACCGGAGGTCATTAAAGCGGTGACCGGTGAAGAAATCACCTTCGAAGATCTTGGGGGCGCCATGACCCATAACCGAAAAAGTGGGGTGGCCCAATTTGCCTGTGAAAATGATGAAGATGCGGTAAACCAGATTAAAATACTTCTTTCTTACCTACCTTCAAATAACATGGAGGATCCGCCAACAGTAGACATCGGTGATGACCCCACGCGTTTGTGCCCGGAATTGGATGGCATCGTGCCTGCAAGTTCCCGACGATCATACGATATGAAAGAGGTCATTCGACATATCGTGGATAACGGTGAAATATTTGAACCGCATGAGCATTACGCCACAAACATGATTGTCTGTTTTGCGAGACTAAACGGGCGAAGCGTTGGGATCATTGCAAATCAGCCAAGAATTAAGGCCGGATGTCTCGATATCGATGCTTCGGACAAAGCGACTCGGTTCATTCGATTCTGTGATGCCTTTAATGTTCCATTGTTGACCATCTCTGATGTGCCCGGCTATCTTCCCGGTAGCAAGCAGGAATGGGGTGGAATTATCCGACATGGCGCAAAACTCCTCTGGTGCTACTCTGAAGCAACCGTACCCAAATTACTTCTTATCACCCGAAAGGCGTACGGCGGGGCGTATATCGCCATGTCTTCAAAGCATTTAGGGGCGGACTTTGCATTTGCATGGCCGAGCGCAGAAATAGCGGTGATGGGAGCAGAGGGAGCCGCAAACATCATCCACCGAAAAGATATCAACGCCGCAAAGGATCCGGCTGCGAAACGGCAGGAAAAGATCAACGAATATGAAAGTCTTTTTTCGAATCCCTATCAGGCGGCCACAAGAGGATACATCGATGCCGTGATCGCGCCTGAAGAAACGAGACAGCGGCTGATTGAAGCCTTGGAGATTATGTGTACCAAGCGGGAAATGCGGCCACCGAAAAAGCATGGAAACATTCCCATGTAGTTGAAAATTCTAAATACTCAATTCCAAAAGGTTGCTTATGAGCGATACGAAAAAACGTGCTGCTGCCATATCCGCAGTGATGGCTTATATTCGAAAGGAAGACGAAGATCGAAATACACAGCCTTCCTCACCGATTGTGGTATCCAGAATGGAGAACCTTTGGGGGGTGAGTGGAAGACAGGCTCAAATGCAGCTTCGAAATCTAATGCAGTTGAGAACCTTTCATGGACTGAAAACTCGATAGCCTGCAGAAAGGCGTTTGCGGAACTATTTTTATAAGGAGAACAACAAAATGTATGATCATGATCAGGTTAAACCGACACAGATGGATTACCGTACAGATCGACCAAAGGCGGAGAATCCCTTGAATATAGAGGACCTGACCCTACGTGACGGCCATCAGTCTCTGTTTGCCACCCGAGGGAGAACCGAAGATATGATTCCGGTTGCAGAGATGATGGACGACGTCGGGTTCTGGGCCACGGAGGTATGGGGTGGTGCAACGTTCGATACCATGCATCGATTTCTAAATGAGGACCCCTGGGAACGGATTAAAACCCTAAAACAATACATCAAAAAAACTCCCTTCTCCATGCTTCTTCGGGGACAGAATCTGGTCGGGTATCGAAATTATGCAGACGATGTGGCACAAGCGTTTGTGGAAAGAGCAGCGGAAAACGGGATCGATATTTTTCGGACCTTTGATGCGTTGAACGATTACCGCAATTTTGAAACGGTCGTTCCGGTGATTAAATCCAGTGGAAAACATTTTCAAGGGTGCATTTGCTATTCCCTTACGGAACCGAGATTGGGTGGAGATGTCTATACGCTCGATTATTACAAACAAAAAGCAAAAGAACTGGAAGCCATGGGCGCAGACAGTATCTGCATCAAGGACATGGCAAGTTTACTGGCCCCCTTTGATGCCTATACACTCATTAAAGAACTAAAATCGATAACGTCGATCCCGATTCATTTGCATAGCCATTTTACATCCGGCATGGCTCCGATGACACTGCTTAAAGCAGCAGAAGCCGGGGTTGATATTGTGGATACTTGTATGGCCCCCTATGCGTATCGAACCTCTCACACAGCCATTGAACCGCTGGTAATGACGCTTTTGGGTACAAACCGGGATACGGGTTTCGATATTCAGCATCTGGCGGCGATTGACGAAACCCTTGAAAAGGAGGTCCTCCCGAAATACAAACACCTGCTGGACGATACAAAGGTGTCGGTGATCGACATCGGGGTGATGCTTCATCAGACACCCGGTGGCATGTTATCCAACCTGGTCAATCAACTAAAGGAGATGGAGGCCCTGGATAAGATCGACGACGTGTATGCGGAACTTCCCAAAGTGAGAAAAGAGCTGGGCCAAATCCCCTTGGTGACTCCCACCAGCCAAATCGTAGGAATTCAAGCGGTGAACAATGTCTTATTCGATGATGATTCGGAACGGTATAAGATGATCACCTCCCAGGTTAAAGACCTCTGTTACGGTCTTTACGGTAAGACACCGGTGGCCATTGACCCGAAAGTCCAAAAGAAAGCGCTCAAAGAATACCCTCGGGGAGAAGACCCCATCACTTGCCGTCCCGCAGAGGTCATAGAGCCTGAACTTGAAAACGCCAAAAAAGATGTGAATGAACTGACTGCCGATATCGACGATGTTCTGATATATGCGCTTTATCCAGTAACCGGTAGGCGATTTTTAAATTGGAAATACGGAAAAGAAAAACCACCCCAGGAAGTAAGACCCAGAACCCTTGAGGAAGCCCGGGCCGAACAGGCGCTCATTGTAAAAGCCAAGGCCGGAAAGCTGGTTGAAAAAATAGAAAAAGAGGTTCCTGATAAGGGGCCCGATTTACGCACGTTCAATGTCTTTGTGGATGGCGATTATTTCGAAGTCGGTGTTGAAGAAATCGGTGGTTCGCCCGTACCAAGTCATGTTCGGCAGAAACCGGCAGCGGCGCCATATGCGGGAAAAAAACCGGTGAAATCCGATGGGCCCAAAGAAATAAAAGCTCAGGGAACCGAAAGTGGCCGCGTGGCATCCGGAGATGGCGCAGCGGTAATCGCCCCGATGCCGGGTATGATTGTTAGATACGAGAAGCAACCGGGTGATCCGGTAAAAGAAGGCGACATCGTCGTTGTGCTAGAGGCGATGAAAATGGAAAACGCCATCAAAGCACACACGAGCGGCACAGTCAAAGCGATCAATTTTAGTAGCGGGGATTCGGTTTCCAAAAATGACATTCTGTGTGTGATCGGCTAAAGGGCGAGGAGTTGGGAGCAAGGAGCACGGAGTTGATCGGCAAATTTTAGTAATCGAAAATCGATATACTACCGAGACTAAATGATCAGACGACATCAGTTTTTTTAATCCCTCTCTGGGGTCCCGGCGCCACGCTCCCTGCTCTTCGCTAAAAATAAGGAGAGACATTCATGAATATCCATGAATATCAGGCGAAAGAAATTTTTAAAAAATTCGACATCCCTGTTCCGGAAGGAAAAGTAGCTTTTAGCCCCCGGGAAGCCAAAGAGGTTGCACAGCACATCGGAAAATTCCCTGTGGTAATAAAGGCTCAGATACATGCGGGCGGACGGGGAAAGGGCGGTGGTATAAAGTTAGCACACTCCCATGAGGAGACTGATCAAGTTGCCGAAAAAATTATCGGAATGAATCTGATCACACCGCAAACAGGATCAGATGGAAAACGGGTCCGTAAAGTATTGGTGGAACAGGGACTCGATATCCAAAAGGAACTCTATATCGGGATGCTGCCGGATCGGGAAACGGCCAAAGTGGTGCTCATGGCCAGTGTGGCCGGCGGAATGGATATCGAGGCGGTGGCAGCCCAGGCACCAGAAAAAATCATAAAGGTGACCATTGATCCGGTGTTGGGAATTCAATCCTATCAATGCCGACAAGTTGCATTCGATTTGAAACTGGCTGGGACAAACATGAAGCAATTTATTCCCGTAATAAGAAATCTCTATCGGCTATTTATGGCGTATGATTGTTCTCTGCTGGAAATTAACCCTCTGGTAATTACTTCGGATGATACAATCCTTGCGCTGGATGCAAAGATCAATTTTGACGATAACGCCCTGTATCGGCACAAAGAATTAATCGAATATCGGGATGTGGATGAAGAAGATCCGTTGGATGTTGAAGCCTCTAAATTTGATCTCAACTATATCAATCTTGATGGAAACATCGGAAATATGGTCAACGGCGCCGGACTGGCAATGGCGACCATGGATATTATCAAGCGGGCTGGTGCAGAACCGGCAAACTTCCTTGATGTGGGAGGCGGTGCCAGTGCGGAAAAAGTTGAAAATGGATTTAAAATCATCCTTCAAGACAAGAAGGTAAAGGGAATTTTAATTAATATCTTCGGTGGCATTCTTCGGTGTGATGAATTGGCAAAAGGCGTTGTGCAGGCGGCAAAAAAGACGAGAATCAATGTACCGGTGGTCATTCGGATGGAAGGAACAAACGTTGAAGACGGTAGAAGAATTCTTGCTGAATCGGGGCTGGATCTGATTACTGCTGAAGATTTAAAGGACGCAGCCCAAAAAGTATCTCATTTAGTACGATAAAGAACATAACTCCCTATCACCCAACCTCAAACCACTAATTCGGGGAAAACTATGAGTATTTTTGTTGATAAAACCACTCGAGTTCTTGTGCAGGGTATTACCGGAAATGAGGGACAGTTTCACACGAGACAGTGTATCGCTTATGGAACCAATGTGGTAGGAGGCGTGACGCCGGGCAAAGGCGATCAAAAAATGGACAATATTCCAGTATTCAATACAGTGCAAGGGGCTGTTGAGAAGACGGATGCCAACTGTTCCATGATCTTTGTCCCGCCTGCGTATGCAGCCGATGCCATTTTGGAAGCGTCGGACGCCGGGATTGGTGTAATCATCGCCATTACCGAGGGGATTCCGATGATGGACATGATGAAAGTAAAAAACTATCTGGCCCGCAAACCATCCCGACTCATCGGTCCCAATTGTCCGGGGATTATTACTCCAGGCCAATGTAAAATCGGTATCATGCCGGCCCCCATTCATCGAGCCGGCGGCCCCATCGGGGTCGTATCTCGATCCGGAACCTTGACATATGAAGTGGTATATCAGCTGACCCTCCAGGAAATCGGCCAGACAACCTGCATCGGTATTGGTGGGGATTCCATTCAGGGAACCGATTTTATTGATTGTCTAGAAGCGTTTGAGAAAGATCCTGAAACCAAAGGCGTTGTGATGGTGGGCGAAATCGGCGGTAATGCGGAAGAAAATGCTGCTGAATTTGTTTCAAAGTATATGACAAAACCGGTGGTGGGTTTTATTGCCGGATTAACCGCCCCGCCGGGACGTCGCATGGGGCATGCCGGTGCGATTATCAGTGGCGGCAGCGGTACGGCTCAGGCAAAGATTGATGCCATGAACGCAAACGGAATCCACGTCTGCGAAGACCTTGGTACTTTCGGAGAGTTTTGCGCCGAGGTGTTTTCATGCTGAGTGATTAATGGCTATCCGAGTATGCGACAATGTGAATTTCAATCACACAAGACATTTTTTTATGGTCTATTTACTTAACATGGGGAGGTGGAAAAAGACCCCGTGTTCGGAGACTGAACCTCGTGCATCTAAATTTTAGGAGGCCTGCTTATGATTCGAGCGACTCTGCGTCGGGGCGATGGACTTGGTAGCGGCCGGATTTGGCTGAGCAGCGTCGTCAAGAATGCACAGATGGGGCTGGTCGCGGCCGGGCATCCGACGGATACCGACGGCAAATTCGGTTCCGGAACGGAACGATCCGTCAAAGATTTTCAAATCGCCAATGGTTTACCGGCGACTGGAATTATCGACAAAGCCACATGGGCAATCTTGTCCGACGGTCTTAAGGACGCGCTGGGTGAACAGCAACAACTCATTGCCAAGCTCCTCAAGAGTTTTCAGGGAGATTTGGAGTGGGTCCACGAACAGGAGGGACATATTGGGAAGCCGTATTGGCCCAAGGGTCAATCGGGAGTCACACTCGATCCCGGTGTAGATCTTGGATACGCTGAACCGACACTGATCGAAAAGCTTTATCGACCATTGATGTCCCCGGCACAATACGCGGCGGTTGAAAAAGTCTTTGGTCTCAGACGTGAAACAGCGAGAAACGCATTGGCAGCCAACCCGGATTTGCATACGATTCGTATTCGTGAAGATCAGGCGGAAAGCATCATGCCGTATACCGCGCAACCCTATTGGGAGGGGATTGCAAAACGTTTTCGTCCATTGCAAAACACCGATACCCTGCCCTCGGTACAGACGGTGTTGCTCTCGTTGGCCTACAACCGCGGCGTCCACAACAGCTACTTGGAGCCGCTCGGAAGGCTGTTGGAGACACAAAAATGGGCCGAGGTCGCGAACAAAGTGAGGGGGATGCAACAAGGCCACAAATTAAAGGGCATTCGTGTCCGCCGACGTAGAGAAGCCGATCTGATCCGCGCAGAATTGGATTATTTACAGAACTAGGGAAATGGATACCATGCCGATTCCCGAGAATCTAACGAAAAAGAAATACTAACCGGTCTTTTTTCAACAAACCTTAGAAGACACACGAAACACCGGTCATTGATGTTGGTCTAACCGGGGATTCAATATAAAAAGACATATCTCAGAAATCAGAGCGGAAGCGATCAATTTAAAATTTTCATCAATTTTCATCAATTTTCATCCGGGGAGGCATAACTGAATGAGTGAAAATGGATTCCCGACATTTAAATTGAGTATAGACATCGGTGGTACCTTTACGGATCTGGTATTGCTTGACGAGACCTCCGGGACGACCCATGTGGGAAAACTCCTTTCAACCCCAAGCGACCTTTCCATGGGCGTTATTTCTATTTTTCAACGGATGTTGAAACAGAACGACATTGCCCCCCATCGCATCATCGGTGCCATACACGGCACTACCGTCTCAACCAATGCGATAATAGAACGGAAAGGGGCCAAAACCGGTCTTTTGACCACAAAAGGATTTCGCGATGTTGTAGAGATCCGTCGTGAGGTTCGTTACGATCTATACGATCTTTATATCGAGATGCCCGAACCACTGGTGCCCCGCTATCTGAGACAAGAAATAACCGAAAGGGTCGATAAAGACGGAAACATCGTCATTAAGATGCAAATCGATGACATCAAGCACGCATTGGATTTCTTTAAAAAAGAAGATGTCAAAGCCGTATCGATTTGTTTCATCCATTCCTATGCCAATCCTCTTCACGAGTCGAAGGCTGCTGAAATTGTCCGCTCGCACTATCCCGATGCATCTGTTTCGATCTCATCCGAAGTTGCTTGTGAAGTTCGAGAGTATGAGCGCACATCCACAACGATCACCAATGCATATCTTCAACCGATTATGGAAGGTTACCTTGACAGACTGGATGCGGGTCTAAAGGAATCGGGCTTTGAAGCCTCGCTGTTTATCATGATGTCAAACGGTGGCATTTCATCCCTTGATACGGCAAAAAAGTTTCCGATCAGGCTCGTTGAATCAGGACCGGCGGCCGGTGCTCTGGCCGCATGTTACTACGGCAATCTTGTTCAGGAGCCGGAGATACTCTCTTTTGATATGGGGGGAACAACCGCAAAGATGTGTGTCGTTCATCAGGGGCAACCGGTCCTTTCCAATGAATTCGAATCGGCAAGGGTTCATCGATTCAAAAAGGGAAGCGGTATTCCATTGAAGATACCGGCCATCGAACTGATTGAGATCGGTGCCGGCGGCGGCAGCCTTGCTCATATTGATCCAATGGGCCTCCTCAAGGTCGGACCGGAAAGTGCCGGGGCGGAGCCGGGACCGGCCTGCTATGGAAGCGGTGGGAAAAATCCCACGGTGACCGATGCCGATCTGTTGCTCGGGTTTCTCAACCCGAATTATTTCTTGGGCGGCGAAATGAAGTTGGATAAAGACGCTGCGATCGATGCGATGCATGCCATATCTACCGAATTAAAGATCGAACCCATCGAACTTGCCGCCGGTATATTCGATATCGTCAACGAAAATATGGCAACGGCCACACGAATTCATATCGCAGAACTGGGGATGGATCCTCGAAAGTTTACCATGATCGCTTTCGGCGGAGCTGGCCCGGTCCATGCCTATCGGATTGCGCGAAAAATCGGCCTGAAACGCGTTATCGCACCCTTGGGTGCAGGTGCGCTTTCAGCCCTGGGGATGCTAGTAGCACCGCCGGCGCTGGATTTTACCCATGCCTATGTCTCGAAATTAGAAGAAATGGATTGGGATCGGCTCAATTCAATATATGAGGATATGGAAAACCGCGGGAAAGCATCACTGCGCGAGGCGGGGGTTCAACCGGAAGAAATGGTATTTGAGCGAACGGCCGACATGCGGTATACGGGACAGGGATATGAGATAAGCGTTCAAATTCCGTTGGGAAAGACAAAAGCAGAAGATGCCGCCGGCGTCGAGGACGCGTTCTGGCGAGAGTACAATCGTCTTTATGGGAGAACTATCGAGAATGTATCCGTTGAAGGGGTTAATTGGCGGCTTTGGGCCAGGGGACCCATACCGAAGGTGGCGTTGAAAGGTTGTGAGGAGGTCCGAAGATCTTCATTTGAGGATGTTTTGAAAGGGAATCGAGAGGTTTATTTTCCCGAGCAGAAAGATTTCATAAAGACAAATGTGTATGATCGCTATCTATTAAAGCCGGGGGATCGTATTGATGGTCCTGCAATCATCGAAGAAAAAGAATCGACAGTCGTTGCAGGACCGAATTCCTTCTGCACAATCGATTCTTTTGGAAATGTGATCATCACGCTCTTGTAGGGTGTCTTCGAAAGGACACATAGGGTTCGAAAAGTATACACAAGTTTCGCACCCCCAGTTTTACTCGAGTGCCTGTTGATGTATGTCGGATGATATTTTTGAGGGCAAAATAATGACACTGTGCGGGTTGGCAGCACCCGATAACAAACCCCCTAGATTAGGATAGATAGGCACAAAGGCGGTGTATGTAGATGCCTGAAACGTATGTGTTTTGTTTAAGCGCCATTGTCAAAGTCGAGTGTGCCGTTATCGTAGCCCTTTTCGAAGGTATTTTGCCCTCAAAAATATTATCCGACATACGTCTTGCATCCATTCACCGAGAAAAAGGCGTATATTCAAAAATGTTTAACATAATCGAAAAGGGACTTTACGATGTCTGAGACGTACGATCCGATCGCTCTTGAAATTATCTGGAACCGTTTGGTATCTATTGTCGATGAAGCCGCAGCCACGCTGGTGCGAACTTCGTTTTCCACTGTTTTACGGGAATCAAATGATTTTGCATGCGTCTTATTGGATGCCGGGGGAAATTCACTTGCTCAGTCCTCCTTAAGCGTTCCGTCTTTTATCGGGACACTGCCGCTTTCCTTAAAACGATTTCTTGAGATATTTCCGGCCGAGACGCTCGAGCCCGGTGATGTCATCATATCCAATGATCCCTGGATGTGCTCCGGACATCTGCCGGATGTTACCATGACCATGCCCATCTTTAGAGAAAACCGACTCATTGCCTTTGCCGGCTGCATCGGACATGTTCCGGATATGGGAGGCCGGGTTCGTTCCGGCGACAGTACCGAAATCTATGAAGAAGGCCTTCAGTTACCCCCTTCAAAACTCATCAAGGCTGGCCGTTGGAATGACGACCTGATTTCAGTGATTTTAAGAAACGTCCGTGTTCCGGATATGGTTATGGGGGATTTTCGAGCGCTGATCGCAGCCGCCGAGATGCTGGCGAGAAGGCTTGGCAATCTGATGAAAGAACAGGGAATAGAAGATCTTGAATCCCTGGCGGTCACCATTCAAAACACTTCGGAAAAAGCGATTCGAGACGCTATCCGAGCGCTTCCCGATGGGAGTTACAGCCACGAGCTCTGGATGGACGGTTTCGATGAGCCGCTCAAGATCAAGTTGCGTCTGGATATCAAGGAGGATCAAATTTTCTGCGATTATACGGGAACCGCTCAGCAAATAAACCGGGGATTGAACACCGTCCTCAATTATACCTATGCCTACACCGTCTATCCGCTGAAATGCGCCGTATATCCGACGGTTCCCAACAATGAAGGATGCTTTCGCCCCTTCACGGTAACCGCCCCTGAAGGATGCTTGCTCAATCCGAAATATCCGGCGGCAGTCGGCGGAAGGGCAATGGTCGGGCACTATTTGACGACGGCCGTCTTCGGCGCGCTTCAAAAAATTATTCCCGAACGGATTCAAGCAGATTGTGGGTCTCCTCTGTGGTGTGTCAACTTTGCGGGAACCCACCATGGGAAAAAGTATGCGACCCTTTTCTTTTTAAACGGCGGACAGGGAGGGTCTCCCCACAAGGACGGAATATCGACGTTATCCTATCCGAGTAATATTTCGAATACCCCCATAGAAATTATCGAAAATACGATACCCGTAATGATTCGCAAAAAAAATTTTCGAACAGACTCAGCCGGCGCCGGCAAGTGGCGCGGCGGATTGGGACAGGAGGTCGAAATCGAATTAATAGGCGATTCACCTTGTACGGTGGCCTTCCTGTCCGAGAGGATAAAATTTGCCCCTCAAGGAATGAATGACGGTAAGCCGGGAAAGACCGGGAAATTGGAACTCAACGGCAAGTGGATCCATCCTAAAACCAATATCATCATACAACCACATGATGTATTGACTTTATGGACGCCGGGGGGGGCGGGTTTCTGGGATCCAAAGCAGAGAGACGCCGAGCGCATTGGAAAAGACATTAAAAACGGCTTCGTCTCAATTGCGGCAGCGAAGACGGAATACGGATATACGGTTGCAGAAGAGGATACATAGAAAAGCCGGGTTTTAAAGAAAGGGGGTGATTCATTTTATAACGGCAAAGGACCTGTATACTATTATTCGCCCACCAATAAACCGGAGGTGATTCATGAAAAGCAAATTAAAATCTCTGACCTACCGCCTATTTGTACCCATGATCAGTGTGATTTTCTTTTTCAGCATATATTCAGGCAGTCAGGCGGCTGAACAACAGATCGCAGTTTCAACTTCGAATGTGGGAGGAAGCTGGTATCTGATCGGTGGTGCCATGGTACCCCTTTTTGCCAAATACGCACCGGAAATCAAAATAACAACAATGCCCGGCAGCGGCGGCGAAAACTTGCGATTTGTCAGTATGCGCCGGTCGGATATGGGGTTTACCACCGCCTCTTCGGGGTATTATGGATACCAGCAGGAAGGTCTTTTTGAAAAACTCAAAACCGGCAAAGACGTCAGAGGCATGTTTGGCGCCCACGGGATGTTTATCTACATTGTCGTTCGCGAAGACAGCGAAATCAAGGATATCAGTGATTTGAGAGGTAAGAGAATTGCCATGGGCCCCACCGGGAGTGGTACAAATCCCGATACCCAGAGGATATTAAAGGCCTATGGCATGGAGGTTAAGAAAGACTACCAGCCGCAATGGATTTCCCATTCCGATGGCTCCAGGGCTGTTCGAGATCGATTGACCGATTGCCAGTTTTTCCTGTCCGGCGTTCCTGCAGCGGATATTACCAACCTGTGCACCAGCACAAAAGTTCGATTTCTGGAAATCGATGAAGAACATCAACGCATAATAGAAAAAGCGTATCCCTTCCTGTATAAAGAGACCCTTCCAGCCAATACTCATCCCGGGCAAACGAAACCGGTACAGGGAATCGGAGAAAACACGGTATTCATCGTACACAAGGAAGTTCCGGATGAGGTTGTCTATAAAATGATGAAGGTCATTTACGAGCATAACGACGAACTGGCCGTGGTACATAAGGGGGCTCTCCAATTTACTCACGAGAATGCGAAAAGAGGGGTCACCATGCCGTTTCATCCAGGAGCCGTTAAGTATTATAAAGAAATCGGTGTAACGAAATAGTCCATCGATTCTCTGTATTTCAGCGTTGGTTGAATATTCACTCGATTTTTCGGGTGGATATTCAATCGTTGATTCTACAGTAAATCCGAGAGTAAAGGGTGACGGCGTGAGATCGCAGAGCACATCTTCCGAAAAAGAAGGCGTGTATCGTAATCCCGAATATAAGGGGTGGAGAAATTATTTGCTCACAGGGATTACGGCGGCGTTTTCCATATACCATGTTTATTACGGCGGTTTCGGTACACTAGGAGGTTATCGGCTCGGCCTCGTGCACCTCGGTTTGATGTGCCTTATCGGATTTCTGTCATATACATTTAACGGTCATAAAAAAATAGAAAAAGGTGGGCTGTATTTTTTTGATTTATGTTTGGGATTGGCGGCTGCCGTGTGTTGCGCCTATATCCTGATCGAATACGAAGAATTGCAATTTCGGATTGAGACACCGCTTGATATCACGGTGGGCGTTGTCATACTTTTGCTGATCGTCGAGGGCACGCGACGCGTATCCGGGATCATTATCCCCGCGATTGTGAGTGTTTTCATCCTTTACACGTTTATAGGGCCTTATTTGCCTTCTGCTGTTTCCCACAGAGGGGCTTCTCTGGATTTGTTTATCCACTACGCCATCTACACGACGGAGGGTGTTTTTGGCGTGCCGCTGGTGGCATCGGCCACCTTCATCGTACTTTTCGTCATATTTTCCGCATTTTTGAAGGAATCGAAGACAGGGGATTTTTTCATTAATATCTCATATTCCCTTTTCGGTGGGATGCGAGGCGGGCCCGCCAAATGCGCCGTGGTGGGAAGTGGTCTGTTCGGTTGCATATCCGGCAGCGCGGTCGCCAATGTGGTCAGTACAGGAAGTTTTACAATTCCTCTGATGCACAGGATTGGATATTCACCGATTTTTTCCGGGGCGATCGAAGCCGTGGCTTCTACCGGCGGCCAGCTGATGCCGCCGATTATGGGCGCCGCTGCATTTCTCATGTCCGAGATTCTGTCTGTCTCCTATCTGTCCATTATAAAAACAGCCGCGCTTCCGGCTGTTATTTACTACCTAAGCCTGTTTATCATGGTGGATACTGAATCTTTAAAAATGAACATTCGAGGCATTCCACGTAAAGAACTTCCCATATTTCTTCAGACCGTTAAAGAAGGCTGGTTGCTGTTTTTTCCGATTGTGGTTCTTCTTTACATGCTGATATGGCTGAAATATTCTCCCATGAAATCGGGTTATGCAGCAATTATTGCCGTTTTGGTATTTAGTTCCTTGAAAAAATCGACTCGGATGAGCCTCAAACAAGTTCTCAAAGCACTAGAAGATGGAGCCATGGCCACCTTGCAGGTTGCATTGATATGCGCTTCGGCAGGTATCATCATTTGCTGTATGACCATTAGCGGTTTAGGGATGAAGATATCCAGCTTTTTAGTGCATTTGTCCGGCGGCAGCATGATCGCTCTGCTGATATTTGCCATGGTCGCTTCCATTATTTTGGGAATGGGTATGCCGACGACGGCTTCTTATATCGTTGTGAGCATTTTGGTGGCTCCGAGTTTAGTAAAAATGGGGATTTCGCCCATCGCAGCTCATCTGTTCGTGTTTTATTTCGCAGTGGTATCCAATATTACACCGCCTGTTTGTCTAGCCGCATATGCCGCTGCCGGCATCAGCGGCGCCGATCAGTTTAAAACGGGATTTTCGTCCGTTCGAATCGGCGTCGCCGGCTTCCTCATCCCGTTTCTGTTTGTCTACAATAAACCATTG
>JAHEHB010000059.1 GCA_024644775.1 Deltaproteobacteria bacterium | reverse complement strand
TGCCAGCTTCCCCAAAGCGTTCGACAGACCTGCTCTTCAATATCTCGATTGGTTTTGCCCTTAAAGAAGATACTATTTTCGAGCAGTGCCTGCTTATCGGTTTCATCCAGTTTACCAATGACATTCAGGCCACCCATGGTAATCTCACCGTTTTTCGACTTTTCCAATAGATCAAGTATTAAGCCTGAATCATAGTTAATCATGGCGTAAGATCCGCGATAAAACCGGGTGAGGCTGCCCACCACCAGCTCGTTTTCAAATATGGGCACGGGTATGTTTTCGAGCACATTTTTTATTGCGCTGCCAATTCGCAATTGAATGGGTTGTCCCTCCGATTGCCGCCAGGACTGTGCGTAATATGTACCCCGCTCGCTGGCAAGTTCAGGAGTTGTATTTAGATATTTTTCCTTCAATCCCTTTAAACGTTCATTTATCGGCAGACTATCGATCGCTTTCAATAATTCCTGATTGACCTCACAGTCCGCGGTTGTTTCGGTAGTCATCGTCTGCAGCTCCTTTCTTTTAGAACGTAAACCTTCAATCATGTCGTAATGAACAAATTCGATACAACTAATGTCCAAACCAATAAGAAAAAAGAATCTTCACCCTATAATTTCGGTTCGCTATATCTCTTTTAGGAGATCAATGGCCTGGAACGCGTCCTTGCAGTAGGCATCGGCGCCGATCTGTTCCGCAAACTCTGCGGATGTGGGCGCACCGCCGATAAGTACTTTGATGCTTTCCCGGAGTTCGTCCTCCTTTAAGCGAACAATGACATCTTCCATACCGCGCATGGTGGTGGTCAATAATGCGGAAAGCCCTAAAAAAGAGGCCTGATTCTCCTTTACCGCCTCACAGATTCGATCCACGGACACGTCGGTGCCGAGATCGATCACATCGTAACCGGCGCCTTTGAGCATGATCGCGACAATGTTTTTTCCGATATCGTGAAGGTCCCCGGCAACCGTTGCGATCACAATCTTGCCTCTGCTCTCAACACCGGCCTTTATCAAATGGGGGGCCAATATATCCATGGCGGCTCCCACGCATTCGGCGGCAGCCAGCATATCCGGAATCAGGTATTCTTTTTTTTCAAATTTTTTACCCACTGTCTCCATGGATTTCGTCAGGGACGCGACCACGATCTCCTTTGGATCAATAGACTGCTCAAGCGCAGTCTGAACGAGTTCCGTAACACCGGGTTGGCCTTCCAGCCCGGGATCGAATCCTTCATCTTCGGACTCCAGCCGGCCCTGTATCACGTTGAAGGCGATTTTTTCGAGTAATTCTTGCTTATCCATCTATGACTCCTCTCTTATGTGAAACGATTATTAACATCAGGATAGGATTCCCAGAGATTGCTCAGCTTTCCACCTTTAGGCTCGGCAGCAATCCCGGCACATCAGCAAAAATACGCTCAACCGTTTCAGAATTTAGATGCGCCGGCGGTTCCGCTTCCAGTGCTTTCATGGATTCAAGGGCGTTTTCAATGACACGATCCTGCATGTCTTTGGTCTCAAAGCGATAGGGATCGGAAACCTCGCCGCTGTGCATCGCCTTGCGCACATGACGCGTAAAAAGCCGATGCCCGGAAGCCATTACTTTTTTAACCATCTTCAGGGTGCTCTCTATTTCCGATGGATTTACTTTCGGCTCACGCAGGCAGTGCTTCACCTGGCCGATTTGTTCATTGTCGAGTACGGCCTGAAGGGGGCAAAAGGTATTTGTGCGATCCAGAAGTCCAAACGCATAATGAATATATTGGGCGCCGGACATGGCCATGAAAAGGTGCGTAAATAGTTTTTCAAACGTCGCCTGCACGCCGGGGACTTTTGCATCACCGACACCGGCGCTGGAGTAACAGGGAATTTTGTAAAATCGGGCCAATTGGGCGCAATCGATGTTGTATTGATTAAATTCCGGGCACCCATACAGATCGTGGAGATCATCCAAACGCGCACGGACCGGCACACTGCCGTACAAGACCGGGGCGCCTGCGGAGATCATCTGGGTAAAGGCGATGCCGGCCAGTATTTCAGCATTGATCTGTGCAACCATCCCGGTTTCTTGAATCGGTGCGGAGGAGCCACCCTGTGGGGAAGAGGAGATAACCAGGGGAAGTCCGGATTGGACGATACCGAACACCTTTTCGGCCGTATCCGCTACCATCTGAAGCGGGCTTTTAAATACGCAGGCAATTAAAGAAATAATGGGATTTTCTTTTAGCGCCGTTTGACCGCCGGCAATGATTTCCGCCATCCGCACCACAGGGTCCAAGCTGTCCAGATGCGTCAACCCCGCCTCCACATGTTTGGTGGTATTGTTTAGACTCGCGAAAAATTTATTCACGTCATGGTTTTTAGCAGTAATTTCAGGGTCCTGGATGTTTAGCGGGCGAAGGAAGATATCGAGATGCTCCAATTTGTCGCAAATCCTGGCTGCACGCCCCAGCAATGCTGTGGTACCGCGTCGTTCGCGATAGCGCGGCAGTCGTACCGTTGTGCTCCCGTCGTTTCGGCTGACAAAATCTTCCATCTCCGTCTCGAGCCAGACATTGGCTTCGGAACCGGATCCAAAATAGACCCGGGGGATTTCCGCATCAAGCAACAGCCGATTTTCAGGGGTTCTCGCTCCCAACACAACGTGCGAGGGCGCCTGACGGACGGCTTCCTTTACGAGACCGGCTGAAAAATGCACGCGCCAGCAGGTTGTACCGCTTTGAGCTTCTTCCAAAACCGTGGCACCGTTTTTCTTGAAAAGTTTGGCCGCCCGTTCGTTGTAGCACCAGATACCCGGATCGGCCAAAATGCTTAAAGAGGCTTCATCCAGCCACTTAAGCTGGTCAGCATTCAACCGCTCATAGGGTTTAACTAATACACCTTTTCTGTAGGATTCGATCACGACACCTCCTCTTTTTGATTCCGAAACGCCCGAATATACCGACGGCAGTATCGATCCTTTCCGGTTAATACATTACCGGCTCTTACGGCGGACATCAGCGTTTCGTCCAAAGGATCCACAATCGCTGCATCCAAACCGGCATAGAAAGACATGTGTAAAAACGCTGCATTCAGCAGCGGTCTTTTCGGCAAGCCGTAAGAGATATTAGAGAGGCCGGTCACGGTTTTGGCACCGGGAAACGTCTCTTTGATCGCAGCCAAGGTTTCCAATGTGATCCTGCCGGCGTTGGTATTCGTGCTGACCGGCATGACCAGCGGGTCAAAATAGACCTTTTCAATGGGCATGCCATGTTTTTCACACGCCGATGCAATCTTTTTCCCGGCTGTCAGCCGTTCGCCGACGGTCTCGGGGACGCCCACTCCCTCCATGGTCAAGGCGACGAGCAGCGCGTCGGTTTCCACCGCCAGGGGAACCACTGCCTCCAAATCTTTTTCTTCCGCCTTTGTTGAATTGATCATAAGATCCCCGCCGTTGATTGCCTGCACTCCCGCTTTCAGAACCACCGGATCCGCACTGTCGATACAGAGAGGTGTGTCGACGGCTTTCTGAAGCGTCTCCACGGCCCATTTTATTGCGTTTACCTCGTCGTCTTGGGAACCGATGCCGGTGCCGACGTTGACATCGATATATTGTGCCCCGGCTGCCGTCTGTTGTTTTGCCAAATCGATGATGGCTGCTGCATTTCGATCCTCAATGATGGTCTTAACAGATGGATGGGTTGCATTGATTTTCTCCCCAATGATAATCATCGAATTTGTTCTCCCTTTTCTTACAAGATGCCCGGTTGGAGTCTCGGAATCTCGGCTTTGATCCGTTCTCTGACTTCCGGGGATAGAATGCCGGAGGCGGGATGATTGAGAATGTCTTGAACCTTTTCCGTTGCACGAGCGGCTGCGGTCTTTGCTCCCGACTGCACCCATTGGGCCCGGTTGTCTCTATCGCTGAGCTGAGGATGATATTGCTCTTTGCGCATATGCTTTCGGGTATGGCGTGCGGAGACGAAATGTCCCCCGGGGCCGATTTTCTTAAGCAGGTCAAACGCCAAACTGTCTGTATTTACCGCAATGCCTTCAACGGCCCGCATGATCATCCCGATAATCTCATTGTCGATGACCAGCTTGTCGTATGAGGCGGTCATGCAGAATTCCAGAAAACCGGCTGCATCATGAATAAAATTTCCTCCGGCCAATGCCACCATCAGACCCGTCAACGCGGTTTCATACCCTGCCTGCGCATCGTTGACCTTGGCATCGGACATGCCTGCGGTGGAATATAGCGGCAAATGATAGAATTGCGCCATTTGTGCCGAAGCGGCATTCATCAGCCCCATTTCTATGGCGCCGGAAAGATACTTCATATCCCGAAGATCGGTGATGGAGGAAATGCATCCATACAGTACCGGTGTTCCGGGATTGACCAGTTGGGTGAGCATGACCCCGACAAGCGAATCCACATTTTGAACCACCAAATTGCCCGCCAGTGTAATTGGTGCTGTAGCACCACAGAGCGGTTCGGCAGGTGTGACCACCGGAATTCCGCGTCTTGCGATCTCCACGGTGAGTCTGCCGTAGTGCTCATCCAGCTTAAATGGGCTGATATTACAAGTGACCATCGAAATAAAGGGGCGCTGTCGAAGCTTTTCCGGGGATCCGGCGATCACCTCCGCCATCTGGATGATCTGCCGGACCCCTTCAAGGGTATACACGCCGCCCATGATGTGTTTTCGTGTATTGTTGAGTGCCGCGCCGAAACGATTGACATCCACACATTCAACAGGAATCTCATTCGGATAAACGTTCAGCATATAGAGATGAATATGATCCAACGCGTCCACTAGACGCGCCATGTCCACAATATCCTGCAGCTTTGACGGCCGTGTGGTTGTCTCACCCGGATCTTGAACGTTCAGCGCGGTGCCGCCTGTGCCCATATAGACCCGGGTACCACCGATTTCGCAATCCAGCTCATCCTGTTTGCCTCTGCCGCAAAGGCGAACCACGTCGGGTGCGCGATCGATCAATGATTCGACCAGATCCGGGGGTATTTTGACGATCCGTGTCGATGAGTCCACCGCCGCACCGGCTGCTTTAAAAAACTCGACCGCCTCTTTCAAATTGACCTGGACACCGATATCGGAAAATACCCGAAGCGTTGCTTGGTGAATTTTCTTTATGTCTTCTTCCGTCAGCGGTTTGTATTTTCCGCCGGAAAGTCCTCTTCTGCTTTCCAATGATCATTTCCCCTTTCAAAAATAAAATCAGTTTCGTCTGGCCTGGCAGTCCTTTTTCCGACACTCAAGGCATGGATTATAAATTGCTCGGGTGCTCCCATCATGGTGTGGATAGATGCCAAAGACGCCCGAGATGGATTTTCTCGGTTGCATGAGGCAGGAATCGGTTAACTGAACCCCCACGGCTTTTGCGTCCAGCAATTGAAACAAGGGCTTCTGATCGGTCACCGACCAATCACAGTATCCAGGGCTGAAACGGAAAGTTACCTTTCTATTATTGGTTACATGCAATTTCTTCATGCCATGATAAAACTGTGCTACCATATTTTCGACGCTAACCGATCCCATGGCATCCAGGACATAAGCATCTGAAAGACGCCGCTGACCCATGAGCCGGGCAATCTCTTTCTCGATACGGGTGCCGATGGTGCCTAAGAAACACACGATCTCTTTGCATCCATTGAGAGTCCCAGCCAGTTTTGAGCTTTTCAATCTAAGATTTCCCTCCAATTCTACGCCGTTTTTGTATACCTTTTGGACACCATACATCCGGTATGAAAGAATGGGGTCCGCCAGGGTATATAGCCGCTCTTTCCAAAAACCAATCTTTGAAGAAAGCGATCGGGAAAAGGCCCGACCCGTTCGTTTTCCCATAACGTGCGCCAAATCTTGATCCGAAATGTTCGGTATGGCCTTAACCAACGGCATCTGTTTTCTCCTTTTTCAATGGTTGTTCTTCTTCGGGATGACTCTGGGATTATCGAAAGTTACGATCCAATCGAGTCTTTCCGTGCAAGATAAAAGTATATGTATGGTTTAAGTTTCAATATGTTAAATATGAAACTGATATGTTTAAATTATTGAACTTATGTATATTTTAACCTTTTGTATCAAAACTTTTTGTATTAAAACCTTTTGTATTAAAATCTTTTCTACTGGCTTTTTTTTAGTTTGTCAACACCCTGTTTGCCTTTTTTATGCTTCAAAAAATTAGGATGCGGATACAAAGCAGGAGACAAAAGCAGTTTAGCTTGTTGATTTTTCTTAATAAAACTCGTATTATAGTAATATGTTTACGAGGTGCAACGCCTCCGTAAACCATACGGGGTTAAATATGAATTCTTATTACAGTCAAAAGGAGAACTGACCGTGACTGACAACATTCCCATGCAAATCATGATGCGGCTCCGTCAGATCGTTCAACAACTCTCCAAGCATTCAAAAAATATTTTAGAAAACTACCGGATTACAATCCCGCAGCTCCTTTGCCTGAATCAGGTCTATGAACACGGTCCCATCACCATCGGAGCGCTTACCCGTTTGGTTTATCTAAACAGCAGTACGTTAACAGGTATTGTGGACCGTCTTGAGAAACAAAACCTGGTCAGGCGCAAGAGAATCAGCAAGGATCGTCGGCAGATTCATGTGGAAATAACCAATGTCGGATTAGAGTTTATCAAAAATGCCCCAAATCCAATACAGGAAGGATTCTTAGAAAGGTTGGAAAGCTTGGAGGAAGATAAGGTTACCCTCTTGCTGTGGGCCCTTGAGCTGCTGGTTGACATGTTGGGTACCGATAGCCTCACAGGGATCCGCCCCTCATCGCATATTCTGGCTGGTTCAGCATCTACTGAACAACCGGATGGACTCTCATAATAGCTAAGCATATATTCAAAGATCGAAAAATTTTATACGCAAGAAACAGTTTCCGCGAATAAATTCCATTCTTAGTAGTCGCTACATCAACGATACCAGTGTTCCGTATAAATAATTCGGCATTTATTTTTTAAAATCGGAATTCTTTATTCCGAAATTTATATTTCAAGTAAAATCAATCGATTAAAAGAATCTGATTCTATTTTAACCATTAGAAACGAATCGCTTTTTTCATAATCAGAAACCACATTTCCGATTTTTTTTGTTCAGTAATAAAAATAGTACTAATATCAAAATGTTATCTGATTGGCATTTAAGTTGCAACATCGGAACCACTTTCAATACCGAGATTCGGAATATCGGTGTGACGTGATTTGAATGTTAGACTTCAGGAGTGGCAGTATAAAGTGGAAACTATAGTTCTACCTCGTCCAATCCATTGGCGGAGAATATTATCAAGCTCAAAGCAGGTGTTGTGCAATCTAGCCTTAATATCTACCGGAAGTGCCCTGTGGATTATTGGAATGTATAGCATTTTGGTTCCCAACAAGTTTTTGAGCGGCGGTATTGCCGGTATTGCGATTCTTCTTCATTACCTTTCGCCCTCTCTAAGTATCGCACTGATCATTCTGGTATTAAATATCCCTCTGATGATTCTCGGGTGGCGGAGTATAAGCCGAGTATTCATGCTGTATTCGTTGTACGGGATGTTTTTTTTTCATTTGCTGCGGTACTGATCAAACCTCCGCCACTTAAGATCGATGATCCCATTCTTGCTGCGCTCTCCGCAGGGGTGATTTGTGGCGTCGGAGGGGGGGTGGTGTTTCGATCTCAAGGATCCGGAGGTGGATTGGATGTGCTTGCCGTTTATTTAAGGAGGCAGTTTTTAATTTGGACCCGGACGCATTTATGGTGGTTCATGAAACATCGGAAGTATTAGGGAAAAGGCATGGAATAGGAGGATACCTATAGACTATGGAAAAAAAAGACTTAGTGTACTTCAATGAGGCGTTACAAAATCAACTTGAAGAATTGACGGCCAAGGCAGGTGGAACCGTAGTCGCTTCGATCATTTTTGATGGCCATGTGTCGGACCTCCTGGACAGGGCGACAATTGATACCGATCTCAGTACCATCATGCGAATTCGAGACAGAGAAAGCAAACTCATGAAAAAGATTAAGGAATCACTGGATAAAATTGAAGACGGCACTTATGGAATTTGCGAAATGTGTGAGGAAGAGATTTCCGTGGCTCGCCTCAAAGCAAGACCGGTTGCCAAATACTGCATCAA
This sequence comes from Deltaproteobacteria bacterium, assembly GCA_024644775.1. Next base: position 9,359 of record JAHEHB010000059.1, on the reverse strand, counting down.
ATGTAAGACGAAATTGGAAGGATTGGAAAGAGCAAGTGGTTTTTAACGCAATCGACTACGAGACTTCAAGAAAAAGGGATTGATAAGAGGAGAGAAACCAATGAACAAAGAAGATTTTATTAATGAAATTGGGAAGGCATTGAAAAACAAGCAACAGGCTGAAACAGTGCTCGATAGTCTGTTGAATAACATAACCGATACGTTGAGAGCAGGGGATTCAGTCATGCTGACAGGATTTGGTTCTTTCAAAGTGGTCAACCGAAAGGCTAGAAAAGGTCGAAACCCTCAAACCGGTGAAGAGATTCAGATAAAAGCCAAGAGGGTTCCTAAGTTTACCGCGGGGAAAAAATTGGCAGAGGCCATTCAATAATACATATGTTACGGGTTTACTCGGGCATATTTATGTAGTGGAGGAGCAAGCATTATGATCGTACATATATAGGACTGCACCAGGTCATATGACCGTCTTCCTGAATCGCTTTTACAAAATAAGGCGTTGTTTCGCCACTTTTGGGGTTAACGGTGAATTTGAGGAATAACTGAGTTTCAGATAATGTTTCCGGGTATCGTTGAATGGTAACCTTTAACCCCAGTCCGCCAAAATCAAACGATTGAACCTGCCGATCTAATTCAGCCAATTTCACAGTGCAGGTTCCCAAAGGAGAGTTAAAAGTGAGGGCACCATCCTGACTCTGTTCCAAAAACAAATCGATGCCGTCGATATCGCCGGTTGTGCTCGATTTGAATACTAATTTTTGAGAATCGCTTTCCGTAATTCCATCTGCTGGTGAATCAAACGCATATGTCTGGGCCTTGAGAATCCGCGTACCCTCGAGAGTAATGGATCCATCCCAAGTAGCACGCCGGGCGCGGCCGCGAATGTGTGCCCCTTCCCAGCTTATCCGAATCCTTTTCGACCCCTTCACATTTTGAAAGGCCATGGGACGGATCGTGTGAATGACGTTTTTTCCTTCAAAGAGCTGGAGTGTTTCGACAGGCGCCGTGCCGATGACTTTTGCCTGAATGTTCAGTGGGTTTGATGTATTAACGTATTCTCCCATTTCATGACCGTTTGCATCAAACCAAAGATAGATCCGGGTTCCGGTGGTGCCGTAACACCGCCGCTTTTTGAGTGCCTGAAAAATCGATTCTCGGCTCAACGATTCCGCCAGAATACATGTAAGACCCCCGTAAATTCCAAAACGGCCTGCGCCCGGCCCTTCAGCACCTGGACGGCCTTTGTGGCCATCGCTGTTGCAAACCACCCCCACCATGTGGCCCTCGCCGAAGGCATCCCAGAGCATCCACTCAAAAATTCCCCAACAGGATGCGATTTCCACAACCGGTATAAGGTCTTTATCGAAATATTTTCGAATATCCGCATAACGGCCCCCCACGTGAGGTATCAGGATAGCATTTCCATTTTTGCGGAGTCTTTTATAAAGTGCCTCGATGGGATGGGCGGGGCTTTGATCGTCTTCGGAAACTTCCGGCACCTGCCAGTGGCTGGAACGGTAAATGGGGGGGTCGTCTTTAAGATAGATTACGTTGTGATCGCCGCCGGCTGAGGTATTTCCCGACCATTCATATCCTGGAAATGTGATAAACTTTTCTGTTGCGTTAAATTTTTTTATGACGCTGTTTAAGTGTTTCCAATCGCTGTCGGTGACTTGAAAATCATTTCCTTGATGGCTGGTAAAATCCAATCTGGCAACATCTCTCGCAAACGTAAAGTATTCCTCTTCGGTCCCGGTTCCGACGGTGGATTCCGTTTGAGCGTGAAGATCTCCCCAGTATCTTGAATATCTTGGTGATTCTTTTAATGCGATGATTGGATTGCTTCTACAGGAGAGCGTGCCGGTAGATGCGATGAGTGTGATCTTTCCGGGTGTTTTTGCTTTTATACAATTACCTTCAATGCCAACCTCTGCATCCCCTTCGGCGCTTAACGATAATTCTCCGGTAATGATGGTTGGATTGCCCCATTTATCTTCTCCTTTGACAAATATAGCTTTTTTTTCTCCCACCATCACCTCTGTTGGGGCAATGCAAACCAGACGAATTGGATCACCCACCACAATGGGAAAAGTGGGCGATGAAGGCAAACGACGCAGTACCACAGCGTTCGTGGGATCCACGAGAACGCGAAACTCATGTTTGGATTCGGCAAACGTTTGCGCGCGGATACCAGGCGATCCCTTGGATTGATCCCCCAGAACGATTGTAACGGTATCTCCCGGAGAAAGATAGCCGTCCCGGACATCAATAACCAGGCACCAACTCATCCATGGCCGTTTATATCTTTTTTTCTCAAACTGAGCATCTAATCTTGCACTTCCACTGGTGGTTACCGTTGTGTAGCCGGATTGCTTGGGTTGATCAAACTGTGGTGGCTGCCAGTCACAAGCGGTCCGCTGAACCAGCATGATGGTTCCCCCTTCATCAACCCCATAACTGCCCACCGTGTAAATAAGCGTCCATTGGTCCATGCTTCCGGCCACAACCGGCTCGATTGGCACTAAGGCCACACGGCCCAACCTGACTTCAAGGTGATTTTCCATATATTTACTACCTTTCCTTCTATATCATTTGGATTTGTTTTTTCATGTTTAACTTTTCCTTGCATTTTCGATATCTTTTACAAAATCCGCAACGAGTGTTTCCACACATTATTTACAACTCCTCTGGCGTAAACGCAACCACGTCATCAATGATAGCTGCATTGGCAAACAGCATCACCAACCGATCGATGCCGAGGGCATTTCCGGCGGCATCCGGCATATTCTGCAGAGATGTTAGAAATTTTTCCGGCATAGGATAGACGGTTTTCCCGGATATGCTGAGATCGGTTAATTCTTTTTTAAATCGTTTGCGCTGCTCAACCGGATCTGTAAGTTCGGTAAAACCATTGCAAAGTTCAAGGCCTCCGATGTAAAGTTCGAACCTCTCCGCGAGGGCGGCGTTGTCCGGTCTCAATCGGGCAAGGGCTGCACGCGCTGCAGGGTAATCGTATAGAAAAATCGGTTTTTCCTTAGGCAGTTTGGGTTCGATGTCAGATACCATGATCTCGTCAAACCGGTCTCGCTGCAATGCGGTTTCCATAGAGATGGCGGCAAATTTACGAAAAGCATCGTTCACAGATATTTTGGGCCATGGCGGTTTAAAATCGATCCTTTGATCCTGATATTCGATGGAATCTTCAAAGCCTTGTGTTTTGGCGATATAATGTATCAAGGCCTCTGTTTGATCCATCATTGCAAAATAATGATCCCCTGCGGTATACCATTCCAAAAGGGTAAGTTCAGGAAGGTGCCGACTGCCGCGTTCTTTTTGACGAAAACATTTACAAATCTGGAATAGTCGCGGATAGCCGGCCGCGAGCATCCGTTTCATATAGAGCTCCGGTGATGTCTGCAAAAACCAGTTTCCCGATTCCACAGCATCGATGTGAGCTTCGGGAGCCGGAGCTGGAATACGGATAGGGGTTTCGATTTCCAAATAATCATGATCAACAAAAAATTTGCGAATCACTTGAAAAATTTTGGACTTTGATACCAGTATGTCCTTGATGTGAGTTTGTCTATTTTTTATCATTTTATTCGCAAATACTTAATCCGATCCCGCCCATAACGCGGGAGAACCAAAAAAAGTTTGACATAAAGGTACAAAAACGTAAATTGAATATTTTTGTTCATTTTTATACACGATCGCACTGATAATTAAAATCATCATTAATGACGTATTATGAGAAAGGATGGATTGTCATGTTCGACACCTATCGGTATGAAGAATTAACATGGGAGGAAATCAACATCGCTGTTGAAGAAAATCGAGTGATTATACAGCCGGTTGGCAGCATTGAAGATCATGGAAAGCACCTGCCGCTCAACACGGATTCGTTTCTTTCCACAAAAGTTTGTGAAGGGGCAGCCGAAAAACTTAAAGACAACGTTCTGCTGATGCCGTCTGTGGTGCATGGGTTTCACCCGCATCATATGGATTATCCCGGTGGAATTACTATCGAATGGTCTAATTTTATTAATCATCTCGTGGACATTACGACGTCTTTGGCACATCATGGGTTTAACAAAATATTGCTGGTCAATGGCCATGGCAGCAATCGACCATTGGCCGACCTGGTGGCGCGGCTGACCATCGTGAAGTATCCTGAGGTGCAATGCGCCATGTTGAGCTGGTGGGAGATTGAAGAAATGAAAAATAAGCTAAAGGCGTTTATGGAATCCGAACTCTGCAGCCATGCCGGTGAATGCGAAACGTCCATGTATTTGCATTTAAGACCCGAGGCGGTCAGAACAGATAAGATTCAACGGGACATGTCGTTTCCGGACAGTCCTTATTTTTATCCCGGATTTACCTCTCAACCGGACAAAAGCACCAAAGTAAGCATGATGGAGTGGTGGAGCACCATTTCGGAAACCGGTGTTATCGGAGATCCGACCGTGGCCACTGCTGAAAAAGGCAAGCAATTATACAAAGCGGCGGTGGAAGGCCTTGTCAAAATTATTTTAGATCTGAAAGATAGACCGATTCGAAAGATCAAGGGCAAACATATAAAATCAATCGAAAGGAAATCATAAATGAGTCAAAAGGAACTTTTGGAAAAGGCCGATCAATACTTGGTGGGCGGCACGATTGGTGCCATGTATTTGCCATCGGATGTCGCGATGGTTTTTTCTCATGGTAAAGGAACCCGGCTCTACGATGTGGATGGAAAGGAGTACATCGACTTTCTTTTGGGCTCCGGCCCGCTGATACTGGGGCACTGCCATCCGGCGGTGGTGGAGGCTGTTCGACAACAGGTGCAAAAAGGTTCCACTTTTTACAATCTGAATGTACCGGCCATTCATCTTGCAGAAAAAGTGGTAGAAGCCTGTCCGTGCGGAGAGAAAGCAAGGTTCGTTTGCACAGGCACAGACGCCGTCCTCTATTCGATCCGGATGGCCCGCGCTTTTACCGGGCGCGATAAGATTTTAAAATTTGAAGGGGGGTGGCATGGTCTCAGCGATTATGCATTGCATAGTTCAAAACCACCAAAACCGGGATACTACCCTCACGCGGTCCCGGATAGTGCAGGTATTCCAGAGTCTGTCACCCCAAATGTTCTCGTCAGTCCGTTCAACGATACAGATAAAGCAAAAGAAATCATCGGGGAATATAAGGATGATCTGGCTGCGGTCGTTGTAGAACCCCTCCAACGGTGTATTCGGCCAAAACCGGGGTTTTTCGAGGCACTCAAGGAAATGACCGGGCAACATGGTATCATACTTATTTTTGATGAAGTGGTTACAGGCTTTCGGCTGGCCTGGGGCGGGGCCGCGGAAAGATATAGCGTTGTTCCTGATTTGGCTGCATATGGTAAGACAATCAGCGGGGGATACCCGTTGGGCGCCATTTGCGGTAGAGCTGACGTGATGGACACGGCAAATCCTCGGCGAGATGCTTCCGATTCCAAAAAAGCTCTGGTGACCGGCACCTTTAATGGCTATCCCGTTGCCGCTGTTGCAGGATTAGCGACACTTGATGAACTTGAAAAAGAGGGGACTTACGAGCGGCTTTACAAAATGGGAGATAAAATAACGCGTGAAATCGAAGGCATGGGAAAGGCGTTTTCCATTCCACTTTTAGTGGGTGGCGAAGGGCCGGTGCTGCAGATATTGTTTACCAAAGATAAGGACATTGTTAATTACGAATCCATGCTCTACGCCGACAAAAAGAAAGCCTACACCTTTGGAATTGAAATGATCAAGCGAGGGATTTTTGTAAGCCCTTTTGAAAAAATATATCTTTCACCCATACACAGTGAAGATGACATTGACAAACTTTTAGAAGCGGCCCGGGAGGTTTTAAAGGAAAATATCGCTGCAATATGAGATCGTCATAAGCATGCTAAAATCGAAAAATCTATTGAAAACGTGTGATTTGAGGCGATTTTTCCCATCAAGCGTGTCGATAATTAAGAAATGTGGTAACTAATGAAAAGGGAAAAATTCCGAAAATAGTAATTTACGCTGCAAGTACAAAAAATAGTGGCTCCTCTTTTGTTTCAGGCCAGCCGGGTCGTGATGGGAATTTAATGAGTTTTCCGAATTTGAGACCCGCAGGAAAAAATTCCTCAGCTACCTTATCAAGGATCTTACCACGATTATAAAGTACTTCTACCGCATTTTTTACTGAATGCTCAGGCATAAATTTTTCTAAAATCTTTTTCAAAGCTGCTTTGTTGTCTGAAAGTTTTCTTATTTCTTTAATTGCCTTCTTTACGGATTGGGGATGCATCATATCGTCTAACCTACAGATATATTGATACATAAATCCTGAACGGGCATGATTGTAAACCCGAGGAAGATAAGGAAAATTCAAACCTTTTCTCACAAAATCCTCCGAATTTGCGGTAGTAAGCCCGGAGATCTGTTTTAGTTTCTTGTCTCCAAATTCGGCAAAACCAAAATCCATTCCCCAAACATTCCCATCACTGCCCCTCATAATATTCTTCATGTGTCCGTCTGTATCGCCAACCCACGCCCTGAAAATTCGTTGTCTGACAAGCTCCGAATAGTGTGCCAAAATTTGCGGTTCCGTAAGCTCGTTGAAACCTTTACCATCCACGTGCCTTACCAATATTCCGGTAACATCGTCTACCTCCCCAAAAAATTTACCCGGCATGGTCATGGGCCTGGCGGCGGGCGCACGGCCACCTACGGCGTTGAATAGTGCATTGGCCGCACATTCATCCTGTGCCCATTTCATCGGATCATCAACAAGAGCATCTTTTCTGATTAATTTATACCAATATTTTTCTCCATCAATGTCGATGGTATATATAGGATTTATTCCTCCCGGTTTCTGAACCGGCTTTACAACACCATTCTCAAGGGCTTGAACAACGTCATTTCTAAAGCCAGGTGGCATATCCAGATTGGCTTTTAGACTTTTGGCTGCTTTTAATAACTTTGTTTCACGTGCTTTTTCCAATGCACGTCTTAAATGGACCAACCTTTCATCCAAAAAATCCGTAAGTGTTTTTAGTCTACTCGCACTGGCATCGTCCAGATATCTTGCCAGATAACGCGCTCTGTTATATTCATTGAAGGCTTCTAAATAATGCCCCCTTCGTAAATACTGCTCAGCCCGCCTCATATGGGGTCCACAAAGCTGATGTTGGAAGAGGTCCTCAATCTCCTTCGTGCGAAAACGACTGTGTCGAAATATATTGTGGACAGGTTCCAATTCTGGCATCTTCACCCTTCTTATGGGAAGAGGTGCCTTTTTAGCTAAGGCAAGCATTGCCTTCCTGAGTTCCGTGCTCTTAACCTTCAGGATTTTACGGTAATTGTCGAGCATATCATTGGCAGCCTGAAGTGCCCGGAGACATTCATCAGTATCGTCCGCATCAAGTGCCCTTACAGACCGAAGTGCTATGTCATCAATGCTTTTGAGTTCATTGACGTTCATTTCTACGAGCTCCTGGGCAACTTCCTGTGCTTGACCGCTGGTGACCCTGAGGGTTCCGGGCTCCATACTTTGAATCTGCCTTCGCAGATGAGCAGCCCTACTCTCAAGATTATCGATATTCCGCGCGATTCCTATCTGCTCGATTTTTTTTGCGAGATCATCCAATTTGCTTTGTTGCCGTTTGAGGGCAGTACCGTAAAATTCTACACCATCCCTCAATGCGCGAAGACTGCCTCCTGAACGCAAGAGGTGATCGTGTATCATATCTGCAAAATCCATATCTGCGAGAATTTCTACGAGAGTGGCCATCTTATTAAATCCGGCTTGTCGAAGAGCATAAGGGGCCGCTACGTATACTGTACTCACCTTGACCGCACGGCCTGCAATATATTTGGCATAATCCATGCCTTTGAGTTTCTGGATATAATCTCTTTGCTGCAACAATCTCCAGTGCATATTTTCAAAAAACTTGTATTTTTTACCAAGCGCTTCAACCCCTTTGGTAAGTAATCCCCCGAATCTCTCCACTTCACCCATTGCTTCAAGGGTTTGTAGGCCCTTTATGTTGGATGAAAAGACCACCCACTCCCCGTTAACTCTGGTAATTGCACTACCCAAACAGAATGCAAGGACATGCCTGACACTAAAGATATCCCCCAACCACTCTCCCCAGTCTTGGTTAGAGACATTTCCAAGTATTCCTTCATAAACCTTAAAATTATAAAAATTAAGAAACTTAGCCATGTCACCCTTGGCAAGCGCCTGCAGTTCAGGGATTCCTTTGAAGGTCGCATGTAGATCTCTGGCGAATTGCTTTGCCTTGGCGTCTGCATCCTTCATGGGAGTTCCATCTGCACGAGTGGGCTCTATCTTCTTTCCCAATTCCAGATATAGTTGCTTGGTTGTTAGATTTAAAATATCCTTAAGGGTCATCCCCTTTTTTAGCAGACGGGTAAGGGCGAGTATCGAGATATGATCCCTGGCGATTTCATCTCCAATGAGGCTCGTTGCTTCCGCGAATTGCTCTGGATAACTGGTCCCGTCTTTTTTATCCCAGGATTCAGGAATGAGATTTCCAAATGGTAACCCGGTTCTTGCCGCCGTTATAAACTTTTTAAAAATTTCCCAATCTTCATAGCCCATATAACTAGTTACGGGACCGGACGCCCATATGGCATAACACCAGTCAGCTGCTACCTCCCACCAGCCCTGGGGTTCGTTGGGATTAAACCCCCTTTTGAGTAAATAATTATAGAATGAGTCAAGGTTCGCCTGTTTTTCAAGCTCAAGCTTTTTTGCTATCAGACGCAATCCCTTTAGTTGCTCCCGAATAAGCAAAAGTGAGGCTTCTTCACAAACCCTGTTTATACCCTTTGATTCGTCGTCGGTTGCTTTCGAAGACTTACATGTTTTGCTCTTCAATATTTCATATACTAAATTTAATCCATCTACTCTATTCTTTCTGATTTTTTTCAGCCAATCCTGAATTCCGGAGGCGCCTGTCAATGAATAAACGACCGGGAGTTTTACTTCCATTCTATCGGCACTAACGAGATATATTCGGGCCTTCATCAGTTTGGGGATATTTTTATCCTTTGCTTTGTCAAAATCCGTCTTTTTGACGACTTCTGACAATTTTATATAGTCACCTGCGGCATCCAACATTTTAATTTCAGCAAATAATTTACGATCTCTCAGGTACTCAAGAAGCTCACTAAAGCCCGATTGCGGCCGATCGGATGATTTTTTCGCTTGTTCTTCCGTCTCTTTAATCAGCGCATCAAAGGTATCCAGCGTCTTTTCGATGATTTTGTCTTGTGCATCTTTGGCGATCTCGATCTTTTTTTTGAATGCTTTTCTTTTCTTAGAATTAAAGGCGATAGCTC
>JAHEHB010000058.1 GCA_024644775.1 Deltaproteobacteria bacterium | reverse complement strand
AAATTGAAAGAATACCTTTCCCAAGTTTCCCCGTTTTCAACGGGACAGGCAAGTATCAAGTTTCGAGTATCGCCCATTGAAAGACAACGGCTACCCCAAAGGGGTCACTTATTTGAATCCAGTCGATCCTGTCTGAACAAAACCTGCCGATATCAATGCGTTTCCAGTGCAGCCACCGGCTGCATCAACTTTTCGTTCATCGGATAGGACCGGTGCCGGCCATCGGTTCGCAGGTGACATCGTCAAGCGACGAATCCGCAACGACGGTTTCGTCGCTGCCGCAACTTGGACAGGCCGGTGCGTTGTCAAACCCATCCCGAAATCTTTGAAAAGATTCGAATGTTTCGCCACAAGCATTGCATTTAAAATTGATCAAAGGCATTTGCATTTACCTTGTTAGAGCCCGTAGCGCTCTCGAAGCTCGAGGCGTTTTATGAGTTCTTCCAGGGGCTGCAACTGTTTCGTGTTCAGTGCGGGGAGCGGCGGTCGAGGCTCACCCACCGGAAATCCAAGCAGCTTCACCATGGCCTTTACGGCCACCGGGTTGGTGTGAGAGTAGGCCGCTTCCATGACCGGCAAGTTTTCAAAGTACAAATTCCGGCTACGCAAGACATCTTCCCAGCCTCCCCACGGTCGGGACATTTCTGCCATTTCTTTTGGTATGACATTGCCGGATACGTTGGCCGTTCCATGCCCCCCCATTGCCAGAGTCGGCAAGGTAATCGCGTAATTCGGTGCATCGCAACACAGCAATTTCAGTTTACCGGCGGTACCGTCCATTACCGCAGCAAGTTGACCCACATTCGGTACCGCCTCCTTATCTGCCACCAGATTGGGGCATTCTCGGGCCAGCCGAATGATCGTTTCAGGATTGATATTTACAACCACCCGAGCAGGATTGTTGTAAAGGGCAACTGCGATTTTGATGGATTTGCAAACCGTATTGAAATATTCGAAGATGGCACTCTGAGGGGGCGCAATATAGGGAGGGACCACCATCATCACCCCATCGGCGCCTGACTCTTCGGCATGACGAGCAAGCTCGACAGTGGCTGATGTGGTAGCGCATGTAACCCCATGGAAGGCAGGGATCTTTCCCCGGCAATACGCGGTCATTTCGGTGATAATGTCGCGCCGTTCCTCCATGGAAAGCGATGGGGATTCTCCCGTGGATCCCATAAAAAGTAAACCGTCGGTACCATTGGCCACATGGAAGTCGACCAGCCGACGAAAGCAGTCCATGTCCACATTGCCGTTTTTATCAAACGGCGTAACCAACGCAACCCATGAACCCTCCGGCAGGGTCAGTTCCTCTGTCATAATGCCTCTCCATTCTCCGAATTTCTCGAAAAGCCGATGATTACTGGAATGAATATCAGGTTAGATTTACCGCCTACAACACATTTTTGTCAAGTCGGAATTGCTTTTGGATCACGGTAACGTCAAAGTAAATAGTAAACCAGCCAGATAAAAGCAATTTGATTGTCCGGATGCAGGTTAAAAATTCCAAATCCCAATACTCAAATTCCAAATAATATCCAAATTCCAATATCCAATGATCGAAACATTCTAATAAGTTATATAGTATCTTGTGGCTGATCTGAATGTTTAGAATTTTGTATTTGGGTCAATGATTTTTATTTGGTATTTGTGTTTTGGTGCTTGGAATTTCCATGATATATTGTTTCTCTCGAAGCCCCGGTCGGTGTTACGCTCCCTTATGCGCGAGTTTCACACATCCGCGAATCGGATTACCTTCAAAGCCGACGTTGCTCAACTTGAGCTTTCTGCATAACCGGGAATCCATTTAATTGACCTCTGCCACGCTTCAATTCTTCGACAGCTTATTTTTAGCGATCTTGCCAATGGCATTTTTGGGAAGTTCCCTGAGAAATTTGAATTTCGGTATCTTGTAAGCAGCCAGGTTTTTGCCGCAGTAATTTTGAAGGTCTACTGTTTTCACCCCGGAGCCAGGCTTTAAAACGACAAACGCTTTTGGAATGTCTCCCTTATCCGGGTCGGAAATTCCAATCACAGCGACTTCATGGATATCGGCGTGCGAAGACAAAACCCCTTCAATTTCTTTCGGATAGATGTTGAAACCACCGGAAATGATCAGCTCGTTTTCCCGTCCTACCAGGTAAAAATACCCGTCATCGTCCTGGTACACATGATCACCGGTATATACCCAACCGTTTCGCATCCGCTTGTTTGTTTCATCCGGGCGATTCCAGTATCCGATGGTTGCATTAGGACCTCTAAATAGAAGTTCGCCCACGTCACCCCGAGGGGAGTCTTTATCAGACGGATCGACTACTTTTGTTTCCACACCCGATACCGTAATTCCTATGGATCCGGGCTTCCGAACCCCGAATACCGGATTCGAAGTGACAAGACCGGTCGACTCGGTTAGACCATAAACCTCAAGGATCTTCGAATGGAACGCTGCTTCGAACTGTCTTAGGGACTCTACGGGCAACGAAGCGCCTCCGGATAATCCCATTCGCAAAGAAGATAGATGTCGGTGATCGGAAGAAAAATCGGATAAGAGATATTTAAACATGGTGGGAACACCGGGAAACCAGGTAATTTTATGGCGCCCGATCGCCTCGTAGACATGATGGGTTTTAAATTGCCTTAAAACAACCACTTTACCCCCGGAACTAAAGCTTCCCAGAACAGGGCTGGCATTGGCGAATACATGAACCAACGGCAAAACGGCGAGGGTTATATCATCATCCCGTAGGCCGTAATTTTGGGCGGCATTCGCGCCGCCAAACATAATGTTTCGATGGGTAAGCATCACCCCCTTCGGCTTGCCGGTTGTCCCTGATGTGTAAAAGATGATGGCCAGGTCATCGGCGCCAACCCTGTCAAGATCAATCCTTTTAATAGGCCTTTTAAGGGGTCCCACCATTTCTGTAAGGACTTCTTCTAAAGCCTGTTCTTCGCCTACTACGATGGTAGTCTCCAGGTGAGGCGTTTCGGCTTCAATATCCTTTACTTTTTCGGACAACCCATCGGTGGTAACAAGAAATTTGGCCTTCGAGTCGTTAAGGACAAATTGAATTTCCCGGGGTGTATAAAGGCTATTAATGGGGACGGTGGCCCCCCCAGCCTTTAGTACGCCAACGTAACAAAGAACAAAGTCAGATTGGTTCGGGTGAAGCAGGGCAACAAGGTCTCCCTTTCCGAGCCCCAAGCTTTCAAAACCATGGGCCAATCGGTCGGTGATTTTATCAAACTGATGATACGTTACGGACCGCCCTGTTTCAAAATCGCACAAAAATACTTTATTTTTGTACTGAACCGCCTTATCTCGAACAAATTCAATAAAATTTCGCGACATTTTCATTTCTCGGTGATCTTTAGGATCCTGCGCGTATCATCGGGTGTTGCAATGTCGCGTCCCAGCTCGCTTGCCAGTCTGATTGTCTTTTCCACCAGTTCTGCGTTGCTTTTAGCGAGTATACCTCTGGAGAGATAAACATTGTCCTCAAAGCCAACACGCACATGACCGCCGTTGATAATGGACATTGCGGCAATAGGAAACTGGTGTCGACCAATCCCGAGGGTGGTCCAGACGACATGGTCTTTGGGCAGCGCTTCGATCATAAATACGAAATTCTTGGAACTTGCTTCAATCCCGCCCGCGGTGCCCATGCAAAGCTGGAAAAAGTACGGAGGCTCGAGAAGGCCATCATCGATCAGGTACTTGCACAGTGAGATATGGCCGGTGTCGAAACATTCCAATTCGGGCTTGACGCCCCGTTCACGGGCGATCTTGGCACAATAGGGTCCCCATTCAGGCGGATTTATGAACACGCGTTTTCGAAAGTTTATGCTACCGATATCCAGTGTACACAATTCGGGACCGAGCGCCGTGGGTTCGACGCGCCGCTCCATAATGTTGTCGCCTGCCAGATTCAAAGCACTGGTTGTGAAATTCAGCAAAATGTCACATCGAGACCGCACCCGATCCCGCACTTCGCGAAAATAGTCCACCTCAAAGGCCGGCGCACCTGTCTCCGGGTCACGGACATGCACATGAGCGATGGATGCACCGGCCCCGTTGGAGCGTACGATTTCATCTGCGATCTCCACTGGGGAATGGGGAAGATGGGGGTTGTTCTCCCGGGTCGGCCCGGACCCGGTCACCGCAACGGTGACCATAAGTTTCTCCATTTTTTTCTCCTTCACGATTAAAAATCATTCTGTTTCGACTGTTTCTTCGACCTCCGCTTTTGCTGACCGCAACTCTTTTGCCCTTTTCCCTGCAGCCCTTGCGCTCAAATAGGGCGCCATAAGGGATAGAATCACCAAGCAGATGAGGATGATGCAGATGGGTCGGGTGATGGACATCATGAACAGGTTGGTATCTCTTGCCGTCGCCACCGCAAAGGCTCTTGCCAGATTGGATTCCACCATCGGGCCCAAGATGATGCCTAAACAGATGGGAGCCAGCGGGATTTCGAATTTTCTCATGCCGTAACCCAAAAACCCCATTATGAGCATCAACCATATATCCGAGACACTGTTGTTTATGGAAAAGGACCCTACTACCGCAAGGGTCATAATGACGGGTGCCAGGATGCCGCTTGGGGTTTTCACCACGCGCACGAAATATTTGGCCCCGAAAAATCCCAGAACCAAATAAAAGGTTTTGGCCAGATACAGACTCATAATGAATCCGTAGGTGATATCCCCGTGTTTTGTAAAGAGTTCCGGACCGGGAAGAAGTCCCTGAATCAAAAGACCACCCAACAGCACGGCGGTAACGGCATTTCCCGGAATACCGAGTGTTAAAAGCGGAATCAAGGATCCACCGGTCACTCCGTTGTTGGCAGCCTCGGAAGCCACAACCCCTTCGATGTAGCCTGTTCCGAATTTTTCCGGATGCTTGGAGAATCGCTTACCCTCGTTGTATCCGACAAAGCTTGCGATGTCTGCACCGGCGCCGGGAATCGCACCAATGACGGTTCCGATGAGGCCGGATCGTACTAACGTCCACTTAACCAGTTTTAACTCTTTTAAGGTTGGAAACACCCGGCCGATATTATCCGTGATTTCGGCAGACACGCCGCCCTCCCGCTCACACAGATAGAGAACCTGGGAAACGGAAAACATACCGATCAAGGCGATAATAACCGGAATACCGTCATAAAGCTCCATCCGGCCGAATGTAAAGCGCATGAATCCCGTAACGGGATGCATGCCCATCGTGCTGATCAAAAGCCCGGTGGCCCCGGAAATCAAGCCCTTGATCATCGATTTTCCGGCCAATGAAGAAATAATCGTCAGCCCGAAAATGCCCAACCACATAAACTCGGTCGCACCGAATTTCAACGAAAACATGGCGAGGGGTTGAGCAACGAAAATCAAAATGGTGGTGCTGATAAATCCTCCCACAAATGAAGCGAGGACCGCTGCTCCCAGCGCAACCCCCGCCTGGCCTTTTTTGGTCATTTCATATCCGTCGAAAACCGTTGCGGCGGCCGCCGGTGTCCCCGGCGTTCGGACAAGGATTGCTGCGATCGATCCGCCATAAATGGCCCCGCAATAGACGGCTCCCAACATGATCAATCCGGATGCGGGATGCATTCCGAAAGTGACGGGGATCAGAAGTGCCACACCCATAGTTGCCGACAGGCCCGGCAGTCCGCCGATGATGATGCCGCCTGCCGCACCGAAAAAAGCGATCAAAAGGTTTTGCCAATGAAACGCGACGACGATTCCCGACCCAATCTGTTCAAACATTGTTTATCCACCTCCTCTAAAACAGCAGTCCTTCAGGAAACGGAACCTTCAGAAATATCCGAAAAATTAAAAATATAAAGAAAACCACGAATCCCGTTGAAAAGGCAATCGTTGCGGGCTTTTTAATACCGAGCAACCAAATCATTACCGGCAGGTAAGCGAAGGTGGTGATAAAGAATCCGACCTTACTCAAAACCACCAAAAAAATTACCGAAGAGGCGATCATCATCGCAACTTTTCGAAAGGCCGACTGATTCCATATGGGTGT
This sequence comes from Deltaproteobacteria bacterium, assembly GCA_024644775.1. The sequence goes on along the minus strand of JAHEHB010000058.1, from coordinate 11,509 downwards.
CGTTTCTCCCGAAGCCGCTTTTGGTATATCGGATGTATTTACCCGCGTGTAAATTTCTTTTGCCAGTAAGAAACATCCCAAAAAGCCGAGTAAAGCTATGATGAAACGGGGAAAATAAGCAGATTCATGGGGATAGGAAAGCGACCCTACATAGGCTCCAATGGAAAAAAGGATAATTATAAGGGCCAGGTATATATCTTTTGTGAACATTGAACACCTCGACACAGAATATCACCGGCATTCTATCACCCCGCTTTAAAGCCCCAAACCAGAGTCATTTTCCCTGACCCCGAGAGGCGGGATTTTCGACGGGCATGTAGGACCGGGTTTTGATTCTTGAACAAAACCGCCGGCCGGAAATATAAAACGTCCGGCCGGCTTCAGGTATTATTTAAGTTCGTTGATCAATGATTGAATATCGTCATTGAGAGTCTTAACGAATTGGCCAAGTTCATTGTGATCCATCCATGCCAGGGTCAGGCCGATCTTTTTTGCTCTTGTCTTGTATTCGGGGTCGTTTGCTGCTTTGGTAAAGGCTTCCCGCAGCACCTTCAGACGATCCTCCGGAACCTTTGCCGGAGCGGCGAAGGCACGTGTTGATGATCCGATCATCTCTTTTCCATACACCTCTTTAAATGTAGGGGTATCGGGATTCATATAGTACCGTTCTTTCCAAAACTGGACAAGACAGCGTTCCTTGTCTTTGTATCGAATCACGTCGAACGTGTTGGTGATGATAAAATCGCTGTGTTTGCCCAAAAGCGCCGCATGCGCTTTTGCGGACCCCGGGTAGGAGACATAGGTAAATTTTACACCGGTCGCTTTTGCCATCTTGACCATGGCAAGCTGATCGTCCGAGAGCGGCCCGTCAGCGCCACATATCAGCTTGCCCGGATTTTTTTTGGCGTATTCAATAAGATCCTGAATGGTTTTGAACCGATCGTCGTCTTTTCGAACCATCACCGTGTTGGGGTCGATGATGTTGCATCCAATGGGGGCATAGCTTTTGACCGGGTCGTAGGTAACGTTTTCCCGCGCATGTTTGTTCATGTGCATTGCAGGTAAATTGATAAACCCGATGGTGTGCCCGTCCGCTTTTGCCATCGCCAGTTTGGTAAATCCGATCTGACCGCCGGCACCCGGATAATTCTTTACGACTATAGGCTGGCCAATATATTTCTCCAGATAAAGGCCCATCGTCCTTGCGGCGACGTCCGTGCTACCGCCGGCACTGTAAGCGACGATCAATGTTATTGGTTTGTCGGGAAAAGCCGAAACAGAGACAGAGAGAAAACTTCCAAAAAGACAAACAATGCCGATAATAGTGAGTAAACGCTTCGATTTGTTCATTACATCCTCCTCGTTATTTGAAGGTTATCGTATAGGACGACTTCATACTAAACAGGCGTAGCAAGCATCACCTCCTCTCAATAGAAGAACCCTTTGATAGTCAATTAGAGAATTGTATTTAAAAATTTGAATATGGCAAAAGCGTGTTTGTATATCAAGGAATAAATTGGTGCAGCATGTTGTATGGGTCAAAATGGGCTTTGGACTTTTGAAATAACCGGCTGCGGATCAAACTTAAAAATCGATACGGTGGGTACCACGATTTTGAAAAATAACGCATAAAAAGTGACTGCGAATTCGTATTGAAGTAAGAATTTTCGTTAGCATTAATTTGGTGATGATACCGGAAGATTTGTTTGTTAATCCTTCAATCTTGGGCTAAAAGTTGAAAAGGCGTGTTTCCATGGTTCGATAAAGGAAGATGCATGTTCAATTTTTTGAGACGAAGGTGCGGCAAAGACAATGAATAATACCATGATATTTGCTTTTCTGATGGGGGGCGTTCTGGGAATCATTTTCCTGACCATTCCCCCTGCCCTGGATGTGCTAATGGGACTGTATGCTGTTTCATATATCAAAATCTCGACGTTGATAAGCGCGTTGTTTTGGTCTCATGCTCTGATGCAAATGCCGGCCGGCATGCTTACGGATCGCATTGGACTGCGGCGGACTCTGATAATAGCTCTGTTGTTCATGTGTTTTGGAGGAGTGATTCCGGCGGCAGTCAATGATATACGATTGGCGATAATTGGCAGGGTGTTGACCGGTATCGGTACGGGATTGAGTTTTGTCGGTACCATGAAACTCATCGCTGTATGCGCGCCGGTGGGAAGAATCGGTACCTATCAATCATTTTTCGCATGCGCCTTTTCAGGTGGAAGTATCCTTGCCTATATGATTATTCCCCGGATCATCGGTTTCGGTTGGCAGTGGGCGTATCTATTATCGGGGCTGGCCTGTCTTCCATTACTGCTCATGCTCCTGTCCATGGATATCGAATCCCACGGCACCGCGTCGCAACCTCCATTGCCCATGGGACGGATTGTCCGGATTCGTATTGGTTGGATCATCGGCCTCTACCATGCGCTGTCTTACGGGACCATGATCAATTTGGGTAACTGGATGCCGACCCTTCTATCCGAAGTATTGCAGGGCACTACAGCTGCCCAATATGCCTGGGGTGGTGTGCTGGTGTTTCTTATTAGCGGACTGGGACGTATTGTGGGCGGTTTTATCCTTTTTCGATTTCGACCACTATTGATTGCAAACGGTTCTATTTTGATATTATTGATATTATTTGTAGGACTTTTTCTGATACCCGTACCCGGCATCGTTTTATGTCTGGCGTTATCAGCCGCCTGGTTTGCCTCGATCAATTTCGGCGCGATCTTTCATATTGCATCCGGAGCCACCGCATTCGAGTCTTTGGGTTCTTTGTTTGGGTTTATTAATTTCCTCGCCAATTTGGGCGCCATACTATTTATTATGACTTTCGGCTCGGTTAAGGATACACTTGGCTCAGTCTCGGGTGGGTTTGGTGTAATGGCCATGATATGTCTGGTTGCCTTGCTGTTGGGCATACCGTCATTACGAAAAGAACTCGCAAAGCGTTAGATCCAAATGGATATTAAAGTGACCGTATTGCCGACAGTGCTCGGGGCAGCATGATAACCGAAGCGAAGATACAAATTGCGGCAGCTGAAAGCACTATAAACAGGCTATCGAAACCCCAGCGAGCATGAATCCAGGCAATGATGGGTACGGAAGAAGCCATAACCGAGAAAGTCACGATGTAACGCAGCGAATAAACGCGACTTCGCCACTCGCTTCGCGTGATACGGCTAATCAGCACATCGTTGATGGGAATCTGACCGAAGACAACGAGCATAAAGGCCATGGCGACGACGAGTGCGCTCCATCCCGTAAGACCCGGCATAACGGCGAAGAAAATGCCTTGTAGCGCCGTGACAAGGGCAAATACGACTCGGATCGAAACGCGATCCACAAAAAATCCAACGACGAGCTGGCCAAAAGCGGCGACGGCGAACACAATGAAGGTATACCACCCCACCAGTGTCGCCGATACCCCCAGCTCGACAAGGCGCTCATCGAAGACCTTGGGCAGTGCAAAGGTTGTACTCTGGAAGACGAGCCCCCCAACTGCGGTAGAAAAAAAAATGATAACAAATACACGGGTGAGCAGGCGTCTCTCCATCGATAGCGTATTTGTGATTTTTTTGGCCTCAGCAGCGTTGTACATGTCTTTGGTTTCTGTACCATCTTTGCTCCTGTACAGAAACCCTGCGTAGGCAATCCCGGTTGCAATGGAAACGATGCCGGGCCAGATGTAGGCGGAGCGCCAGCCCGCGTGATCGATGAGAAATCCTGTGACGAGCGCCGCGCAGGCCACCCCCATGTTGCCGAAAATTCCATTAATGGCAAGCGGAACACCCGTGTTCTCGCGGTCCTGTACAACAAGTGCAAGTCCGACCGGGTGATATATGGCTGCAAAGACACCGATGGAGAAGAGGCCAGTTCCGATTTGAAATGGCGTTTCCGCAAGTGAGGTAAAGATTGAACTCAAGCCGATGCCGATATAAAAGACAATCATCATGCCGTTGCGACTCCACTTGTCGGCTAACCAGCCGGCAGGCACTGAGCATACACCAAAGGCCACAAAGCCGGGGGTTGCATACGGAATCAGTTCGCCGTAGTTCATTCCCCATTCGTGCGAGAGTGAGAGCGCCGCCACAGAGGCAAAGACCAACATGAACAGGTGATTATAGAAGTGACCGATGCCTAGAAAGGCAAAGTGGATTCTATCTACCATTAGTAATCGTAAGACTGACCTTGTAATTTGATCATAATGGATAGAATTCCTTCTCACCCATCATTCCATCATTCCAATTTTCCAATTGGCGCGTGGCATCTAAATTCAAATAGACCTATCCTTTTAGCGCAGTGAGGATAAACATAATCATAGGCCCTAAGTCTAATCTGTTAATCCTTGATGAACACAACACCCGCATTGATAAACGCGGTGATGTCATCGTCACTAAAACCGACGGATTTCAGGACCTCATGGGTCCCCTCTCCTGGTTTTGGGGGTTCTGACCGGAGGCCGAATTCATATTCTCCCATTCGAAGCGGGAGTTTTGGAAGCTTGGTTTTTTTCCCGCTGGGAAGCATTGTTTCTACAAACCCGCCGCTCCGATTTAAGTGAGGGTCCTCAAACAGCTGGTCGGGCCGACGGATCGGTGCAAAAGGGATTACCGATTCTTCGCATCCCTTAATAACCTCGTCAGCGGGTAGTCGTCTAAATACCTCCGTCAGCTTCGGAATGAGCCACTCCCGTTCTTCACAACGGGAATTGTTGGTTTTAAGCCGCTCATCGGCGAGCAGGTCTTGCAAACCGAAGACCTGACAAAACCGCTGCCAATGAAAGTCACTGGTCATACCGATAAAAATGGTCTCCCCATCCTTGGTTTCAAACAAATCGTAGACGGACCATGGCATTTTGCCCTCCGGCATGGGGGGAGGGGGTTCTCCGGTTACCGCCGCCATGGCCATATGCTGGGCAACCAGATAGGCGGTCGACTCAAACAGCGTTGCCCGAACCAGTTGGCCTTTCCCGGTTTCCTTCCGATCGTACAGAGCGGCGATAATGCCAAGGGCGCCAAAGGTACCGCCTAAAATATCGATCACTGAGGCGCCGGCTCGAAGGGGTCGTCCTGCCGGCCCGGTCATATACGCCAGCCCCCCCATCATCTGAACCAGATTGTCTAAACTGGGTCGGTGCTCATAGGGACCCGGCATAAAGCCTTTCAAAGAGCCGTAGATTATTCGGGGGTTAATGGCAGCACACGCGTCATAGTTGAAGCCGAGGCGGTCCACAGCTCCCGGGCCAAAATTGTCGAACATAACATCTGCCGAAGCGATCAGCTTCTTTAGCAGCGCTTTGCCCTGTTCGCTTTTAAGATCGATGACCAAACTCTTCTTGTTTCGGTTGAAAAAATGAAAGAATCCAGCCCCAAATCCAGGCAACTTACGCGTGCTGTCACCGTCCGGAGCACGTTCAATTCGTATCACTTCGGCGCCCATATCAGCCAGGATTTGTCCACAGCTGGGGCCCAAGATGGCATGACCCAGTTCCAAAACTCTGATTCCGCTGAGAGGTAGGCGCTTTTCCTTTTCCATTATCAGTCAACTCCTTATATCAAACAATATGGCTAATGTGTTTTGCAGATTCGAGCAGCCCGTTCGGGCTCCCGAGGGCCGGATTTCATGACTTGCCCGGGCAGTTTCCGGCCGAGGATTGTCTCCAAGAGATGCGCCGCCTTGATGGTGGCATCCAAGTCAATGCCGGTATCGATTCCTATATCTTCGAGCATGTAGACGACGTCCGAAGTGGGCAGATTTCCGGCTGCATCCGGCACATTGGGGCAACCGCCGATACCCCCGAGCGCCGTATCGAATATGACAGCCCCGGCACGCAGAGCGACATACAGATTGGTCATGGCCGTTCCCCGATTGTTGTGAAAATGAAGCCCCAGCCGGGTGTCGGAAAACCGCTTTCGGAAAGTATCCACGAGATGCGTGACCCGGGGCGGCGTGGCCATACCGGTGGTATCTGCAAGCATGATCGAATCGGCTCCGCTGTCGACATATGCTTGGATGATTTTTAAAACCGCTTCAACCGGCACATCTCCCTGGTAAGGACAGCCGAAAGCAACCCCCACACCGCCGATTACCGGGACCGATTTTTCCTGTGCCAATGTGAATATGGCTTTTAGATCGGTCAACGACTCGGCCACCGTGCGGCGCACATTCGCCTGGTTGTGAGCGTCGGTGGCCGAAATCACCACACAGAGTTTGTCGACACCTGCATCCATTGCCAGCTGGGCGCCTTTGAGATTGGGCACCAGAGCACAATGTGTATATCCGGCTTTTCTTGGAACCGCTTTCATGACATCGGCTGCATCTCGCATCTGCGGAACGACCTTGGGATTCACAAACGAGGTTGTTTCGATCTCGCTGATCCCTGTGCCCACAATGGCTTTGATGATTTCGACCTTTTTCTCTGTTGGGATAAAGTCCGGCCACGATTGAAAGCCATCCCGGGGGGCGACATCTCGAATGACAACTTTATTGGGCAGGTTCATAAAGCCTCCTCATTCTTATAACCGATTAGTCGGGCTAGGAATTGTAATCCGAGCACCGTAAATCCGAACGGAATAAACAGGTACGGGATAACCATCGGCGTGCCCAGCGGGGTTGACATTCGCTGGTCATACTGAAACGCACTGATCGCTATGCTCAAACCGTTTTTGGTCATCAAGGCACAAAATGCAACGCCCAAAAGAGCGGCAACCCGTCGGACGACATTCTGGGCTTTCGGTTCAAATTTGGAAATAAAAAAACCGATCCGTAGATGACTATCCTCCCGGAGCACTTCACTGGACGGTATCATGGTAATGAAAATAACCAAAAACGTATTCACCTCCAGGCTCCAGGAAGTCGGTGCATTAAATACATAACGCATAACCACATCATAACAGATGGTCAGCACCATGACGGCCAAAGCCAACTGGCCCAGGAAACCAAAGCCTTGGGCCATCCGGACGATGGATTTCATCGGATTCACAGATTGCCTTTTCATGCTTTCCCCATTGCCAGATCGATCATTTTCTGGCCGAGTTCCTCGCCCACTTGCTTTTTCCACCAGTCAAGAACCGACCGGCTCTCGGCAGCAAACTTGGCAAGCTCTTCCTTCGTAGGTTCTACGATTTCGACGTTGCCCTTCTTTATGATCGGCCAGTAGACCTCAGGATAGAATTTGCTGTTAATTCGAGGCGCACAGTACTGGTCATAAACCTTCGCTGCGTTCCAGAAAGCATCCTTTTGATCGGCCGGCATGGTATCCCATTTGCTTTTTAACAAAAAAATGGAGATGGTAAATCCCGTTACCGGCAGCTTAAAGATACATTTGATCTGCTCGTTTACCTTCCGGCTGATGATCGTGCTGACATTTGCCACAACCCCATCAACGGTTCCCCGTTGAACGGCCAGATAGAGCTCGGAAGAAGGTATCCGCACACCTGAAACACCGAATTTTTTGAGCGCTTCAGTCGCCTCATAGCTCACAATACGGCAGCGTTTACCGTTGAGATCTTTCAGGCTGGTTATCTTTTTCTCCCCGCTCCAAATATATTCCGGCTCCAGCAGACCGCCGCCCATGGTCAATTGAAAGATGTTTTCTTTTACCAGGGCGTCATTCATGGCTTTCCACAAAGGAGATTCCATCATCTGACGTTCAGGATGCTTGTAGAGGTCTTCGACCACCCCGGGTAGTCCCGTAACTCCCAGGATTTTAAACGACCGGGTGATATAAGAGGAGGTATGGAACATAAACTGGATGGTTCCGGCCCGCAACGCAGCATTCTGTTCACTTGCTTTAACCAATGTCTGCGAGTCATAGAAATCCACCTTAAATTTGCTGCCGGCATTTTTGGATAGTTCATCCACAAATTTCCGGATGGCCGGCATAAGGTCTTTGTAGCCCGGAGTAAGGTAGGTCACACCGGTGAATGTCGGTGCGCCATAAGCGACTCCACCTAAAAATCCCTTTGGTCCGGAAATAGCGGCCACACCACCGGCAATACCCACGGCCTTTAGGAAATCTCTTCGATTCATTTGTTTCATAATCTTTTCCTCCGTATGTAAATTCTTGGAATCCAAATTCGGGGACGACAAGTTCCGTACCCCCACCCTTACCTGATAAACGACGGCAACCACAGACTCAAGCCGGGTACAAGCGTAAAAAGGATCAACGCGATCAACTGAACCATCAAAAACGGAATCGAACTGCGTATGATCTGCTCGATGGTAAGAAATGGGCACACTCCCCGAAGTGTATACAAATTTAATCCGACAGGGGGTGTTACAACAGCCAGCTCCAGATTGATTACCAAAACAATACCAAACCAAAGCGGATCGTATCCCATCCCCTGTATCAGGGGCAGCAGGATCGGTGTGGTTACGACCATCAAGGAAGCGGCGTCCACAAACATACCGAGCACGATCAGAAGCGCCTGAATGACCAGCAAAATAGCAACATTTGGCAGGTTTAACCCCAAAAGAAATTCGGATAACTGTTGCGGTACCCGAACCATGTTTAAAAAGTCGCCGAAAATCTTGGCGCTTCCCATAATCATCAAAATCGCGCAGCTGATTCTAAGGCTGTCTTTTAAGATACCAAACGTACTTGCAAGCGTCAGAATTTTGTAAACGCCACCGGCAATTATCAAAGCACCGGCCACACCGACGGCCGATGCCTCCGTTGGCGTTGCAATGCCGGTATAGATCGAGCCCAACACCAGTATGATCAGAATCAAAGCGTGCCAGATCTTGCCTAAGCTCATAACGCGCTGGCGCCAGGTGGCGCGAATATCCTCTGCTTCCGGCGCAAGTGACGGGTTAAGCAATACACTGACAATAATAAATATACTTAAAAATAAGGCCATGACCAATCCGGGTACGATGCCGCCGATAAACAGTTTTGCCACCGACTCGCCGGTGATTGCACTGTATATAATAAATGGAATGCTGGGCGGAATAAGCATGGCCAGCGCCCCTGCCGTAACCACCGAACCGGCGGCAATCCGGACTGCATACCCTCTCTTTGTCATTTCCGGCACCGCCAACGAGCCGATGGCAGCCACACCGGCAACCGAAGCCCCACTGACCGCCCCGAATATGGTACAGGCCCCCACAGAGGCAACCGCCAACCCACCCGGCAGCCAGGAGAGCCAGTTTGAAGCAGCTTGAAAAAGATCTTTGCCGATAGGGGTTTTGGACAGGACATGCCCCATCAGAATAAAAAGCGGCAGCGCGATCATCTCAAATACATCCAATTGCCCGTAGAATGAGGTCGTGGCAAGAACCAGCATATTGGCGCCTTTGGAAAGGAGTATCCCAAGCGCCCCTGCGACCCCCAGTGCTAAAAAAATCTCAAAGCCCATGGCGATCATGAGGATCAAAAGCACGCTGATGAAAGCTGCGATAAGCATCGAGAAAACCCCTTAGTTAGTGTCCGTCCAGGGATGAAAAAATTTTTGCAAGATCAAGGCGGGCGTCCGCCTCCGGCGGATTAACCACAGGAATACATTGAGTATTTTGAGGATTAAAATTCGGAGCCCAACGCCGATATTGCGGAAATTGGCCATTTGTGGATGGACACTAGTCAAAAAGCACCGTGATATTCTACTTGTCCGTACCTGCTTGCGTAAGCCGTTTTTGAGTAAACGATACCAGCCCCCCGCAGGAGATCAGTTCCTGAATAAACTCCGGATAGGGTGCCGCATTGAAAATTCGATGTTTGGTTACGTTATTGATGATACCGTCACCGACTTTAACTTCCAGGATATCACCGTCTTCTGTTTCGGTGACCGCTTCCGGACACTGCATCACCGGCAGTGCAATATTAATCGCATTTCGAAAAAAAATGCGAGCAAAACTCTCGGCAATCACACAAGAAATCCCTGCCCCCTTAATCGACCATGGTGCAATTTCCCGTGAGGAGCCGCAGCCGAAATTTTTGGCGGCCACAATGATATCTCCCGACTTGACTCGATTAACAAAATCAGGGTCGATATTTTCCATGCAGTGCTTGCCCAACGCCACCGGATCTACCAGATTGGCCGTATAGACAGGAACAATGGCGTCTGTATCAATGTTGTTTCCAAAGCGATGCACGCGGCCCTTTATCATGGTTTTGCGACCTCCTTCGGATGAGTGATACAACCGGTAACGGCGCTTGCTGCAGTGACAGCCGGATTTGCTAAATATATCTCAGCTTCCGGTGATCCCATCCGACCGATGAAATTGCGGTTTGTCGATGAAATGGCCTTTTCTCCACCTGCAATCACGCCCATATGCCCTCCCGGGCAAGGGCCGCACGTCGGTGTGGAAACCACCGCCCCTGCTTGAATAAATATTTCGACCAAGCCTTCCCGAACCGCCTCCAGATAGATTTGTTGAGTGCCCGGAACAATGATACACCGCACCCGGGGGTGAATTTTACGCTCTGAAAGAACCCGAGCTGCCGCGCGGAGGTCACCCAATCTCCCGTTCGTGCAAGAACCAATAACCGCTTGATCGATTTCGATACCCGCCACCTGCTCCACCGGTCTGGTATTCGCCGGTGAATGAGGCAACGCAACTTGAGGCTCCAGTGCCGATATCTCAAAATCGTATGTATGTTGATAGTCGGCGTCCGGATCCGACTGGTAAACCGTGAAGGATCGCTTTGCTCTGGGCTTGACAAATTCAAGGGTTTTTTCATCCACAGGGAAAAGACCGGCCTTGCCCCCGGCTTCGATGGCCATATTGGCCATGGTAAAGCGATCTTCCATGGAGAGGGCATCGATACCCTCTCCGCCGAACTCCATCGCAGCATAAGCGGCGCCATCGACTCCGATTTGGCCAATGGTATGCAGGATCAGGTCCTTGCCGCTCACCCATTCTTTCACATAGCCGCGGTAGTTAAGTTTAATGGAGGGCGGCACCATCATCCAGGTATCGCCCGTTGCCATGGCAGCGGCAATGTCTGTCGATCCCATACCGGTGGCAAACGCCCCTATGGCCCCGGCGGTACAGGTGTGGGAATCGCCGCCCACCAGTATGTTTCCAGGCAACACCAAGCCTTCATCCGGAAGAAGTGTATGACAAATTCCAACCTCTCCCACGTCATACCAGAGCAAATTTTGCCCAAAGGCAAAGGCTCGGAGCGATTTGACCACTTCGGCTGATTGAAGGTTTCGGCAGGGTGTGAAATGATCCATGGTAAAGACAACCCTTTGGGGGTTAAAAACCGTTTGACCGCCCATTTTCTCAAATTGCTGAACCGAGATAAGACCGGTGGCGTCGGTTGTCATGACCAGATCGACTTTGACCATGAGAAACTGTCCGGGCTCAACAGATTTTTTTCCTGCATGTGCGGCCAGGATCTTTTCGGCGATATTCATGTGAAAATCCTAAACAAATTTTCGACGATTGATACTATTTTTTTTCAATTAGGCAGGTGAGAGCTTAAAAAGCTGGATAAATAACAAACATTATCGGCTAAATGTCAAGACTAAATGTTTAGCCACCAATTCTG